>DRKO01000102.1 GCA_011051745.1 Chloroflexota bacterium
ACGCGGCTGGGCGGGCAGATCGTCTACTGGTTGATCTACTTCTCGATGGTTGTCGGCTTTACCTATCTCTACACCGACATCCTGATCCGCAACCAGAATCTGGCCGAGAACCTGCAACGCAATGGTGGCTTCATCCCCGGTATCCGTCCGGGGAAGCGCACCGAGGAGTACATTAACAGAGTCGTTCAGCGGATTACGCTGGTCGGGGCGCTGTTTCTGGGCATCATCGCCGTTCTGCCGGGCGTTATCCAGATCATCATGGATCTGATCCGGCCCGGATCGGGTCTGGAGCTTCGCCGCGCGCTCTTCATCATCAGCGGCGGCGGCATGATCATCATCGTGGGCGTGGTGATTGATACGCTGCGCCAGCTCGAGGCTCAGTTGCTCATGCGCCACCGGGAGGGCTTCTTCCTCCGCTGATGGCGCGGAACGCGATGGGCCGCTCAGCGGCTTCTCTCACGTTCCCCTGAGGTAAGCCTTTCGGGTTTGAACCGGTCAGTTGACTGTAGAGGCTTGCCGGGGGCCGGGCTGTCGGTTTCCGACAAAAGGACTGATTTGGATGGCAACCTACGTCGTGTTGCTGGGCCCGCCGGGGGCAGGGAAGGGAACACAGGCTGAACTGATCAGTGCGGAGCTTGGAATCCCTCACATCTCGACGGGCGATCTGTTTCGCGCGATGAAGACGCAGGATACCCCGCTGGCGAGGCGCGTCCAGGCGATCATGGCGACCGGCGCGCTGGTGGACGACGCCACCACCGTTGAAGTCCTGAAAGAGCGGCTGGTGCAGCCGGATTGCCGCGAGCGGGGCGCTCTGCTGGACGGTTTCCCGCGCACTCAGCCGCAGGCCGAGGCCCTGGATCGCCTTCTGGCGGAGGAATTCGGCGCACAGGTGGACGTGGCGGTTCTGCTGGATGTATCGGAGGAGGAAGCCGTCCGCCGGATCAGTGGGCGCCGTGTATGCCCTGAGTGCCACCGGATATACCACGTCGAGGATAACCCGCCGCGCCAGCCGGGAATCTGCGACGACGATGGGGCCGAGCTGATCCAGCGACCGGACGACCGGCCAGAAGTGGTTAAAGAGCGCTATCGGCTCTACCTGGATAAAACGGCTCCTTTGATTGACTACTATCGTCAGAAAGGGGTGCTCAGGGAGGTGGATGCCTGCCGACCGATCGAGATGATCACGCCTGATCTGGTGAAGGCGATCCGGGCATACGCAGCCGGTTAGCCGAAGGTACGAGCATGGCGATCATCATCAAAAGCAACGACGAGATTCAGATCATGCGCGAGTCGGCGGCGATCAACGTGGAGGCGCTGCGGGCCGTGCGTGAGGCTATACGACCGGGGATCACCACAGCCGAACTGGACCGGATCGCCCATGAGATCATCGTCCGGCGGGGCGGGAAGCCCGCTTTTCTCGGTCATCCGGCGGGGAGCCGCCACCCTTTTCCGGCCACGATCACCGTCTCCATCAACGAGGAACTGGTGCATGGCATCCCCGGTAAGCGGATGATCAAAGAAGGGGATATCGTCAGCATTGACTGTGGGACGATCTACAAGGGGTTCGTCAGCGACTCGGCCTTTACCGTCGGGGTAGGCGAGATCAGCGCGGAGGCGCGGCGTCTGCTGGAAGTGACCGAGGCGGCTCTTTACAAAGGCATCGAGGCCTGCGTGCCGGGAAACCGGCTCGGTGATGTCTCCTACGCCATCCAGAGCCATGTAGAGAGCGCCGGATACAGCGTCGTGAGGGAGTACGGAGGGCACGGGGTCGGGCGGAGCATGTGGGAAGACCCCCACATCCCCAACTGGGGGCGGCCCGGACGTGGTATCCGGCTGCGGCCCGGGATGGCGCTGGCCCTGGAGCCGATGGTCTTTGTCGGCAGCCCGAAGACGCGCGTACTGGATGATCACTGGACGGTCGTCGCCGCCGATGGCAGCCTGTGCGCACACTTTGAGCATACCATCGTCATCACGCCGAACGGCCCGGAGATACTGACAAAACTCGACTGATGCGGTAGAATAAGCGATTGGTCTTTATCGAAATCCGTTCGAGCAGGAACTAAAAAGGACTCTATCATGAAAGTTAAAGCGTCGGTTAAGCGCCGCTGCCCCAAGTGCAAAATCATCAAGCGTAAAGGGGTTGTGCGGGTGATCTGTGTAAACCCGAACCATAAGCAGCGTCAGGGGTAAACCCCCCGGCATAGACCTTGTGGGAGAAAAATTATGGCACGTATTGAGGGTGTAGACCTGCCGCGCGATAAGCGAGTCGAGATAGCCCTGACTTATATCTATGGCATCGGGCGGTCACGGAGTAAAGAGGTTCTGGCTGCGACGGGCATCAACCCGGATACGCGGGTGAAAGACCTGACGGAAGCGGAGATCGCCGCTCTGCGTGATTACATCACCAGCCACTATCGCATCGAGGGCGAACTGCGCCGCGAGGTTCAGATGAACATCAAGCGGCTACAGGAGATCGGGTCTTATCGCGGTTTGCGTCATCGTCGTAATCTGCCGGTGCGCGGTCAGCGGACACGCACCAACGCCCGAACCCGGCGCGGCCCTCGCCGGACGGTTCCCGGTCGCGGGCGTCGTCGGGGCGCGAAGAAGAAATAATTCCTCGCATAACGGCCCGCCCGATCGGCGCGTGCCGGTCTATGCTAAAAGCCTGAGTTGGAGGAAGAATGGGTCGAAGAAGACAACGTGGGCGCAGAGTTCGTAAGAATGTCCCTTACGGACAGGCGCATATCCATGCCACCTTTAACAACACGATCATCACGATGACGGATCAGCAGGGAAACACGGTGACATGGGCCAGCGCCGGTTCTGCCGGTTTCAAGGGCTCGCGCAAGAGCACCCCTTATGCCGCCCGGATGGCTGCTGAACTGGCAGCCCGTGAGGCTCAGGAGCACGGCATGCAGGAGGTGGATGTTTTTGTGAAGGGGCCCGGCCCCGGTCGTGAGGCGGCGATCCGTGCCATTCAGAGCAGCGGCCTGAAGGTCCGCTCGATCACGGACGTGACGCCCATCCCTCATAACGGGTGTCGCCCGCGCAAGAAGCGGCGCGTCTGATCAGACTTCCTGCTTAAGTCACTGCGACTGCGGGAAGAGAGGGCTCGCTACTGGCCGCCCGGAGAGGGACGGCCTGCGAGTGTGGAACATAAGTCGTTTTAGAAAACCAGAAGGACGAAGGAAGAAGCACAGAATATGGCTAGATACACAGGACCTGTGTGTAAACTTTGTCGGCGTGAGGGTGAGAAGCTATTCCTGAAAGGGTCTCGCTGCCTCTCATCCAAGTGTGCGATAGAACGCCGCAATTATCCTCCCGGCCAGCATGGCCGTGATGCCCAGTACCGGCGCGGACGTGCGTCGGACTACGCGCTACAGCTCCGCGAAAAGCAGAAAGTGCGCCGCATCTACGGCGTGCTGGAGCGACAGTTCCGCCGTTACTTCCGGCGGGCGCAGCAGCGACCCGGCCTGACGGGCGAGAATCTCCTGAGCATTCTGGAGAGCCGCCTGGATAACGTCGTTTACCGGCTGGGCTTTGCCGAGTCGCGTGCCCAGGCCCGGCAGCTTGTCCAGCACGGGCATTTCATGGTCAACGGTCGCCGGACGAACATCCCATCCTATCTGGTGCGCCCCGGCGATCGGATCGAGGTGCGCGAGGGGAGCCGGAAGCGAACCTACTTCAAGCAGTTACGTCAGGTGGCGGAGGACTGGGTCGTTCCAGAGTGGCTGAACCGCGATGTTGCGAATCTTTCCGGTGAGATGGTTCGTCTGCCGGAGCGTCGGGACATTGACATGACGATCAATGAACAGTTGATCGTGGAGTATTACAGTCGCTAATTTCGGGCCGCACTTCTCCCCGTTCTGCCCTGCTGTGCGGGGGGAAGTGCGGAAGCGAATTCTGCGGCCCGGCAGGCCGCGGCAGATGATTTTTCAAGAACGTGGTGTTACTGGTAAACAGAGTGGAACGCGCGTGTTCCTAACAGAGTAAGCCCCTTTGCTATCACTCTTACCGTCAAGGCTTACCAAGGCATAATCAGGAGGCGAGTTCGTTGACAGCGAACAATATGGTGCTGCCAAAGATTGAGCGCGACGCAGTATCGCGTAATTACGGGCGCTTCATTATCAGCCCGCTGGAGCGTGGCTTCGGGATTACGATCGGTAATGCGCTCCGGCGTGTCTTGCTTTCATCATTGCCCGGCGCGGCTGTAACGTCCATCCGGGTGGTGGGCGTTCAACATGAGTTCTCGACTATCCCCCACGTGCGGGAGGATATGACGCAGTTGCTGCTGCAGGTTAAGCAGCTTCGTGTGGTTCTGGACGGGGTCGAGTCCGCCCGGTTGCAGCTCGATGTGCAGGGCGGCGTGGTGACGGCGGCAGACCTGATCTGCCCGCCGGAGGTGGAGATTAAGAACCCCGATCTGTATCTCTTCACCATAGATGACGATCAGGCGCGGGTTGAGATCGAGATGAACGTCGAGGCCGGGCGCGGGTATTCCCCGGCGGAGGAACGGGAACATTTGCCGATCGGCGAAATCCCTGTTGACGCGATCTTCAGCCCCATTCGCCGCGTCAGCTATGACGTGGAGCAGGCACGGGTCGGCCAGCGAACCAACTACGATAAGCTGGTTCTTGAGATATGGACGGATGGAACCATCCAGCCGGAGATCGCAATGAGCGAGGCGGCAACGATCCTGATGCAACATCTGGGCATCATCGCCAACGTCGATCCCAGCAT
>DRKO01000103.1 GCA_011051745.1 Chloroflexota bacterium
GCACAACATCCAGAACCAGCAGACCGAGCATGATCAGCCACAGAACCGCATAGTTGGCCCAGAACATGATCAACGCCTCGGCCTGAATCAGGAAAGCCATCGGAATGATGATGAAGCTCGCCAGCAGATTAGCCGCCCGGACGCTTGTCGTCTGGCTGGAGACAACCACCGCACCGGAGACCATCACCAGCGCCTGGATGATGTTCAGCAGGATGATCTGGATCAGCAGGACGGGTGAAGGGAGCCACCCGACGTTCAGGTAGACGCCCACCAGATACACCGTGATCCCCAGCAGGCTCCCGATCACCGGCGGAAGGGTGGAGCTGAGCGTCTTACCGATGTAAAGCTGCGTGTTGGTCACAGGGGTGGCAAGGAGAGGCTCCAGACTGCGCCGCTCTTTCTCGCCGACGAAGCTCTCCAGCGCAATGATCAGCGAGAACGAAATGGGGAAGAAGCCCACCACCATCAACAGGAAGGGGATCAGCCGCTCCCCGACGATCTCCGCGCCGTACTGTCCGATCCAGCTCATCATCCGCCCCGCCCCCCAGTTGGCGATGGAAGGGAAGATGACCGTCAGGATGGCGATCGGCGCGATGATGCGCCAGTCGCGGAACATATCAATCACTTCTCGTCGGGTGATGATCATCGCCCGGCTGAGATTCCAGGCGGCCAGCCGCCACCAGCGACGCACGCCACGTCCGGTTTGCTCAATAGAAGGAGCTAAGGTTGCCATCTCAATCACCGCTCACTACCGATACACTTCAGGCCGGTTCGCCTTCCCCGACAACCCGCAGATAGACTTCTTCCAGGCTCTGCGGGACCTCACTCAGCGTGACGATCTGCATTCCCTGCGCCGCCAGTTGCTGGACGATCAGGGGATTCACGCGCCGGGGTTCCTCCGTCCGGTAACGCACCCAGTTGCGGCCATAGCTGTCAATCTCAACCAGATCGGCCAGATTGTCAACCAGACCGTTCAGGCTTCCGGCCAGCCGCAGTTCCAGCAGCGGCGGCCCCAGCAGACGGGCCTTCAACTCCAGCACGGAACCCTCGGCGATGATATGCCCCCGCCGGATAATGGCGATCCGGTCTGCCAGTTCCTCCGCCTCAGGCAGGTTGTGCGTGCAGATAATTACCGTGCGGCCATCCCCCCGCAGGTCATGGATCGCATCGCGCACCAGACGGGCGCTGTGCGGGTCCATCGCCGAGGTCGGCTCGTCCAGCAGCAGCACCGGCGGATCGTGCAGCATCGCCCGCACAAGAGCAAGCTTCTGCCGCATCCCCTTGGAATATTCGCCCAGCCGACGGTCAAGCGCCGTCAGCAGGCCAAAGCGCTCCGCCAGTTCCTCACTGCGCTTCCGCCGGAGCGTCTCGCTCAGCCCGTAAAGCTGGCCGAAGAAGTCCAGATACTCCCGTCCCTTCATCCGCAGATACAGGCCGTGATTCTCCGTCAGGACGCCCACGCTGGCCCGCACCCGCTCCGCCTCCCGGACGACATCGTAGCCTGCCACACGGGCCGTGCCCCGCGTCGGAGCCAGAATCGAAGTCAGCATTCGGACGGTTGTCGTCTTGCCCGCGCCGTTCGGCCCCAGCAGGGCCAGCACCTCGCCGGGGTGGACGGTCAGGGTCACATCCTCAACGGCGACGAACCCGTCAAAATGCTTTGTCAGACCATACGCCTCAATCATGGGTTTACGATGCTCTCATCAGCCACGCAATCACTGCACGAACGTTAAAGCCGCGCCCCCCTGACTCACCGATTATCTCATGTTTAACCATCCTAGCGCGAATCGCCCTGCCGTGTAATGGGGCATTGTTCCCAATTCAACTCACCGGAGGGGAGCCACCGGTCCGCAGCCGCCGCCAGAGAAGCCAGCCAGCCCCCCCGAAGAGCAGCAACGCAAGTGCCTGCGTCCCCGTCAGGCCCAGCAACCCGTGATTCACGTCCACCCGCAGGAAATCGGCCAGAAAAAGCCCCGGCGCATAGAGCAGCGTCGCCAGCAGGGATAGCTCCCCCTGCCGGAGGCGTTCCTTCCAGCGAAGGCGGACGCCCCACACGATCCCCAGCACGATCAGCGCCCACAGGGAGAGATAGGCGGGTGTCGGATGAAACCGCGTGCCGGGGGGATAAACATCATAGGGAGGGACGGGATGAGCGATCACCATTCCCCAGGGGAGATCGGTCGGAGGGCCGTACATCTGCCGGTTGACGAGGTTGGCCCAGGCCGAGATCGTCAGCCCCGCCAGCGCGCCCGGCATCAGGATGTCCGCCCAGCGCCATACATCTACCCGGCGGCGGCGAAGCCACAGATACACGCCCAGGAGGCCCCCGGCCAGCGCCCCCGCCATCCCCAGCCCCCCGCTCCAGATCGCCAGCGGCCCGGCCTGAAGGTCAAACAGGTGAGTTAAGTACCATCGCCGATCATAATAAGCCGCCACCGAGGGCGGCGGATTCCAGACATAGAACAGGCGGGCGGCGATCACGCCGAACAGCAGGCCCCACGTCAGCGCGTCCAGTACGATCGCCGGGTCTTCGCCGCGCCGCCGGGCCTCAAGCCAGCTTATGCCGCCCCCGACCGCCAGCGCGGCAACCACGATCAGGCCGAAGAAGCTCAGCGTCAGCGGGCCGATCTGGACACCGTCAGGCGTGATGCTCATAAGGCCTTATTCTCCACCGGCACATGCCACGCGGTAGGCACGCCACACGCGCTGAGCGACCGTTACCTGCGTCAGGATCGCCAGCACCCACAGCCCGATCATCATCTGTCCGCTCAGCAGCGCCAGAATGAGGATGACAACCCGCTCAACGCGCGTCAGGAGGCCGACCTTATCCTCGATCCCCAGTCCCTCCGCCCGCGCCCTCACATAGCTGACCATCACCGAGCCCAGCAGGGCAATGAACGCCAGCGCGACGCCGGTCAGTTGGCCGCTGTCCGCCATGTGATAGCCCACGCCCGCCAGCAGCAGACCCTCGCCGTACCGGTCGAGGGTGGAGTCGAGCAGCGCGCCAAAACGGCTCACCCGCCCGCTGACACGGGCAACCGCCCCGTCCATCGCGTCAAAAGGTGCGCCCAGCAGCAGAAACAGGCCAGCCGCGCCGTACCGGCCCTGTGCCGCCAGCAGGGCCGCCGCGCCCGCCATCAGCAGCCCGATCACCGTCAGAGTGTTCGGCCTGAACCCGAGCCGGTCAAAGGCCCGCGCCAGCCGCTCAACCGGCCCCTTGGTGAGGCGGCGCAGGCGGGCGGTCAGGGTCTCCGGCTCTTCGGAATGCCGGTGCTTGTCTTCAGGGTGTTGTGCCATAGTGATTTGTAAACCTGCCATACGCGCGTTATACTACAGCGCGTTAACAAATAAATCCAGCCGCAAGTTCGGGGCGTGGCGCAGCTTGGTCAGCGCGCACGGTTCGGGTCCGTGAGGTCGGCGGTTCAAATCCGCCCGCCCCGACTCCGCCAGAAGGACAGGTCGCTTCTCAAAGGCGACCTGTCTCTGATCCTATTCCCGCCCATCATCTCCGGCGGAGCCGAGTACCCGCTTGGCTTCATTCCACAGGGCATCCATCTCCTCAATCGTCAGTTCGCTGACCGAGCGTCCCTGCTCATGAGCGCGGCGCTCGATGTAGGAGAAACGCTCGTAAAAGCGGCGGTTCGCCGCGCGGAGCGCGTCCTCCGGGTTGATGCCCAGCCAGCGAGCCCAGACCGCGATCACCAGCAGCAGATCGCCGATCTCGACGAAGCGCTCCTCCGGCGTGGTGGCGGCCAGCACCTCCTCGATCTCCTCGCGAACCTTCTCGATAACGCCCTTCTCGTCCTGCCAGTCAAACCCGACCCGCACGGCCCGCTCGTCGTATTCGTGCGCCTGATGCAGGGCCGGGAGCGACTTCGGCACGCCGTCAAGCAGGCTGCGCATCGTCTCCCCTTTCTCTGCCCGTTCCCGCTCTTTGATCCGCTCCCAGTTGATCGAAACCTGCTCCGCGCTGCCTCCTACATCCACCTCGCCCCACACGTGCGGATGGCGGCGCTTGATCTTGGCGTCCACCTCACGGATGACCTCGCCCATGTAAAACTCGCCCTCGTCAACGGCGATCTGCCCGTGCAGGATCACCTGAATCAGCAGATCGCCCAGTTCCTCGCGGAGACGGGCCGGATCGCCGGAGTCAATGGCATCAACCACCTCATAGGCTTCTTCGATCAGATTTTTACGCAGCGATTGGTGTGTTTGCTCGCGATCCCAGGGGCAGCCGTCCGGCGCTCGCAGGTGGGCAATCGTGTTCTGAAAGCCCTCGAAGCTCGTCACCGCGCCGGGTGTGGGGTCAAAGGGGGGCACGTAAAGCGTCGTCAGGTGATCAACGTCGCGCCGGTCAATTTCATAGAGAGGCAGCGCTTCGACGCGCTGCTCAGCCGTACCGGCTGCGTGGATCAGCTTAACGGGGTGCTCGTCGGGATACTGATTCATCAGCGTGAGCTTGACATCCGAGGCAAGCTGACGGCTGTACACCTGCGCGATCAGGGCCGGAGAGTCGGGGTTGATCGGCGGGTGATAGGCTGTGGCGAGGTCTGTCGCGTCAAGCAGTTGCAGGCCGCTGATCGCGTCCAGCCCCAGAGCGGAGAGAGTCGGCTCAACGAAGCTAACGCCGCTGACGATCTCCACTTTGATTTGCTTCTCTTTGCACACCGCCAGCAGGCGTGTGACTGTCCCCTCCCCGACCAGCGGATCGCCCGGCACGGCGTACACTGTATCACCGCCCTGCCCCGCCAGCGCAACCAGCCGCTCGACGATTGCCTCGTAAACCGCCGCGAAGTCCCCGGCTTGGTCGTACAGTTCATCAAAGCTGTGGTAAACCGGCCCCTCCGGCAGATGCGGCACAGTCGGGTGAATCCGTGTTCGCAGGTAAACCTCACCCGCGCCGGAGAGGACTTCCCACGCCCGCCGCGTCAGGTGACCGGGATCGCCGGGGCCAAGCCCTACAATGAATAGCGTCATACTCCTGCGCCTCGATCTCATCTCTGTTTGTACGCCACCAGCCCAAACGCCTCCGGCCGGTGAACGACCCGCGAAAATCCGGCCTCCTGAAGCCTCCGCGCCACACCCCGCATGACGCGCTGCACGGATCGGCTCTGCGGGTCACCGATGTAGTGGAAGAGCCGTCCGCGCCGCTTCAGGACACGATACAGTTCCCTGTAGAAATCCCCCGAATACAGATCACCGGCCAGCCGGAAGGCCGGCGGATCATGGATGATGCATGAAAAACGCTGATCGTCCATCTCTTCCACCACGTCCCACACATCGCCGATGATCTGCTCGATCTTGGGGTTGTCGAACAATTCCCACGACCAGGGGTTCAGCCGGGCGATCTCCAGGCTGGCCGGGTCCAGCTCGACGGTGACGACATGCTCGGCCAGCCGCGCCGCTTCGATGGCGGTATACCCCAGACCGGTCGCCGTGTCCAGCACGTGCCCGGCAGGCCGGGCGGCTTTGATCTTGCGATGCGTGTCCTCGTAGGGGTCCACCCCCTCAATGCGATGCATCGTCAGCCCGGAGACGAGCATCGTCGGGGCACGGCGGGTCGGGAACAGGCTCCGCACCCAGCCGGTGACTTCGGAGAACGTCCGAATCTCCCGGATGCCGCCTTCCTCAACCAGAAAGCACTTATTCTCCGCTCCGGCGATCTGTTCGACCTGCTCCCATGAGAGACGCTCGCCGCAGGGGAAAAGCACCCCGCCCTCCTCGAGAATCACCTCGACGGTCGTCAGGTTGAGATCGGGCGAGGCAACGGCGACGGCCTCGCCTCGCCGCCGCGCTTCGAGCAGCGGCCCGGCCTGATAATGCGACAGGACGATCACAGGTTACCCCGATCCA
>DRKO01000104.1 GCA_011051745.1 Chloroflexota bacterium
CCTCCGGCCTGTAAGTTAGACTCAGAAGATCGATCTGCCGGGACCGGAAGGGAGGTGAGCCACTATGGAGAAACGTTATACGGCGCTCAGAGTGATCGGCACGATGTACAAAGTGCTGGGGGTCATCGTAGCCATCCTCACAATTCTGGCCGTGCTGGGGGTGATCGGCTCCAGCATCATGGGGAGGGTGTTCCTGGATCGCTTCCCGCGTGAGTTCGTCGCTCCCCGTCCGGGGATGTGGCATTTCTTCGGCGGGATATTCGGAGGGCTGATCACGGCCTTTTTCATGCTTCTGTACGGCGGCGGCCTGGCCGTGACGCTGTACGCCTTCGGCGAGGCCGTCTATCTCGTGATCGCTATCGAGGAGAACACCCGCGCGACGGTCACCCTGCTGCGTGAGCAGCGACGCCCCGCGCCTTCGCCCTCTCCGCCGCCGGAGCCGGACAAGTAGCCGCAGGGCCATATCCGGGGATGCGGAAGAAGGGGCGGCCCTCGCTGTGCTCTGGCAGGGGCCGCCCATCCCGTTTACGCCTCGATGATCTCGTACTCCGTCTCGATCGGCACAACGTCCCTGAGCAGCCCCGCGACAGGGCAATATCTGGTCATCGAAAGCTCGATTGAGCGCTCGACGGCGGCGGGGTCAACGTTCTTGCCGGTGACGACGTACGTCAGCCAGATGTGCGTATAGACCTTCGGGTGTTCGTCCGCCCGCTCGGCGCGGACGCGCACTTCCAGCCCGCTGACTTCCTGCCGCTTCTTACGCAGGATGCTGATCACATCCATGGCCGTGCATCCAGCCAGGCTGACGAGCAGCAGCTTTTGCGGGCGCGTTCCCTTCCCCTGCCCGCCGAACTGCTCCGCCGCGTCCAGATGGATGACGGTCTCCTCGTCGGGATACCCCTCAAAGTGCATCCCCTCCTGCAAAACGACCTGTGCTGTGTGTAATTCGCTCATTCGTCTCTGTCTTCCTCTCTTGTGGTTTCGGGGCAGAAAAGGCCCTACTTCTTTTGATGCACCGGACTGCCGGAGGTTTACCCCCTTCCCCCGCCTTCCGGCAGGATGCGCCCGGCCAGCCACAGCCCGACCGCCGCGCCCGCCATATCCACCCCCAGATCAAAGGCCGACGCCCCCGCGAGAACCCTCCCGCGCAGGAGGGCCTGAATCGTCTCCTGCCCCAGCCCGATGAGCAGTATCAGCCCCATCAGCTTCACGCCGGACGTGAGGGAGAGGCGTCCGTTAAGCGCGAAGGCCAGCAGCCCGGCCTGAATGGCATACGCCGCCAGATGGAGCGTCACCTGCCGCCCCTCATAGAGGACAAGCTCTATCCCGCCCTCCGGTGAGGGGTTGAGATCGGCGGTCAGGGCTGTGAGCGTGTACATGGCGCTCAGCCACAGCAAAGCAGGAAGGTATCGTCGCATCGGGTTCCTCGTGGTGATCTCGCCGCCTGCCGCCGAAGCGACGGGCCGGTATCCCGGCTGGCGGTCGGATGTTGACCGTCCGGCGGCTGAGTCTGAAACAGGCCTGAAACGCGCTTTCACTCCAGCAGGGATTCTCTTTTTACTCTATAATTAATTACATTACTGCTACATTTTGGCCTGAGATATTGGCGGTGTGCCTGTCCGGACTTATAGTATTAGAAGCGCGGCGTTTACACAATGACGAGTACATAAATGCGGGGAAGGCCTGCCCCAAACCCTTTGCGCGTTCTCCAGTGGAACCGTTTCCGGAGCCTTCCCCACCCGGACCGGAGGACAGAGGGAGGAGACGAAAACGACGCCGTGCAAACCCCGTGCTGTCTCCGGATGGCTGGCCGGTGAATGGCCCGGAGGCCCGGACACGGGTACCAGAGACAAGAATGAGTTTACCCACCCGCCTGCGCGATGTACGCCAGTTCATAGATGCTCTCGACCTGAAGCAGATCGAAGCGGAAGTCGCCGAAGAGGCCCGCGCTCGCCTGATCATCGTTGGGCCGGTCAATTCCGGTAAATCCACCCTGTTCAACCGCCTGAAGGGCAAGAAGCTGTCCACTGTCTCCGCCGTCCCCGGAACAACCAGAGACGTGATCACCGAGCAGTTTGGCCCCTTCTGGCTGGTGGATACCCCCGGCTTTGGCGAGGTGGCCGGACGGAACCGGGCCGAGCTCGCCATGCAGGCCGCCGAGCGGGCCAGCGTGGCGATTCTGGTGCTCGACGCTTCGGCGGGCGTGCGGGCGTCGGACGCCGGGCTGTATCGCGAACTGCGGGCGCTGGGGTTGCCGGTCGTCGTCGCGCTCAACAAGATTGACCTGATCCGGCGCGACCTGTCGAAGGTGCTCCACGACGCTGAGTTGAAACTCGGCGTGCCGGTCATCCCTATTTCGGCCAAACACGGAACGGGCATCGCCGAACATCTGATACCGGCCATCCTTGACGCTCACCCGCAGATGGCGGTGACGGTGGGGCGTGCCCTGCCGCAGTTCCGCAGGCTGGCCTCCGGACGGGTGATCCGCCAGTCCAGCATGCTGGCCTCGTTCATCGGGGCCGAGCCGATCCCCGGCCTCTCACTGCCCTTTCTGGTCGCCGTTCAGGTGCGGATGCTGCTCCGGCTGGCCGCCATCTACGGCGAGAACATGTCGGTGGCCCGCGCGCGGGAACTGATCGGCGCGATTGCGGGGGGGCTGGTCGTCCGCTATGCCGCTCAGGAGGTCGCCAAGCTGGTTCCGGCGCTTGGCTGGGTGGCTGCCGGGCTGGCCGCCGGATCGGGGACTTTTGCCATCGGGCAGGCATCGGTCGTCTTTTTTGAGAACAGTCAGAAGCTCGCGCCGGAAGAACTGCGCTCTCTGTACAAGCGTTTCCGTCGGCGCGGACGGCGATCAGGAGGAGGGCTGGATGAGAGCGATGTCGCTACCTGACCCTTTCTCCTCGATTCCCCTGCACAGGAGACGCCGCAGAGAGGAGCTCAGCCTCGACGCCCCCCGGCAGGTCTTCGTCGTCAGCCTGTGGTGTCTGGCTGTGGTGCTTGCCGCGCTCCTCAACCGGGAGACGATCCCGTCTCTTTCTCCGGCTGACTTTATCTTCTTCACCCTCTTCTATAGCCTTGCCGCCTTCTTCAGCGTCCGGATCGCGCCGGGGCTGTATGCTGGCCTCGCGAGCGTCGGCGTTCTCGCGGCCACGTTCGTGATGGGCTATGCGCCCGCCATGCTCGTGGGGGTGGCAGGCGTCGGGCTGGTCATCCCGTTGCGGCTGCTCTTCAGCCGCCGTCTGCCCGGCCTCTCCCGACACCGCATGAGAAGCATCGCCCTTGAGGCACTGGCCCAGAGCGCGATGCTCACCCTCTGCCTGCCGCCCGTGAACTGGGCCACCAACCAGGTGGTGAACTTCCTGGCCGCCCAGCCGCCCTTCCAGGGCATGGCTCCGGACGCCCGGATCGTTGAGATAATCTTCGTGTCCCTTTACCTCGCCCTGATGGGGGTATCCATCACGCTCTGGCTGCTCCTGATCAGGAGCGGTTCCGAGCCGGACGGGGAAAGGGACTTCCGCGCTCTCCTGCGCGATCTGAAAGACTTTCTCCGCCCGCGCTGGCAGGTGCTGGCAGTCGTCGGGTTTCTGGTCTTCTTCCTCGGGCCGCTGATCCCCCCCCTCTACCATCTGGGGCCGCCCCGGCTGCGCTTCCTGTGGCTGATCCCCGACGTGATCATGATGGTGCTGCTCTACAGCGTCAACACCACCCGCCTTGTGCTGATCCAGCGCGTGGCTGACCTGCACGCGCTGAACGCCATCGGGCAGGCGCTCAGCGCCAGCCTGGAGATGAAAAGCCTGCTGGAAGCCATACGCCGCGAGGTCAGCCGTCTGGTGGATACGTCGAGCTTCTACCTCGCGACCTACGATGAGAAGACCCGAACGATCTTCTTCCCCATTGCTTATGAGGATGACCAGCCAACTCAGATCAGTTCCCGCCGCTTCGGGAATGGCCTGACCGAGTACGTGATCCGGACGGGGGAGCCGCTCCTGATAGAGACCAACGTTTTTGAGCAGGCCGCCCGCATGGGGATCGAGCCGGTCAGAGTGCCCCACACCGGAGAACTGAAAAGCTATCTGGGCGTGCCGATCTGGGTCGGCGAGCGGGTGATCGGTGTGCTGGGGCTGCGCAATTACAGAGATGAATACGCCTACTCACAGGACGATCTGCGCCTGATGGAGACCGTCGCCGCGCAGGTCGGCATCGCCCTTCAGAACGCCCGCCTGTATGATCACAGCCAGCGACAGGCCGCCGCCCTCTCCTCCCTGAACGAGGTCGCCACGTTGCTCGGCAGGGGGCTTGAACTCGATAAGCTGATCGAGTCCGTCTGCCGGGTGGTGGTGGATGTCATGGGGAGCGAGAAGGCCGCCGTGTTCCTGCTGGACGAGGAAAGCTCAACCCTGCGGCTGGCCGGGAGTGTGGGGCTGAGCGAGCGGTACAGGGAGCTTTCGACGGCCATTGATCTGGACTCCGCGCGGGCCCGCGCAGTCCGCGCGGCGGAAACGGTCGTAGTGGAGGACACCCACACCGTGCCGCACCTCAAGGAAATCCTCGATGTGGTGCAGGCCGAAGGGTATCGGGCCGTTCTGGAAGTTCCTCTACGCCTGAGCGATAAGGTGATCGGCACGCTGAGCGCCTATTATCCTCATCCCCGCCGCTTCGAGGCCGGCGAGATCGAATTGATGCAGACGCTGGGCGGGCAGGTTGCCATCGCGGTTGAGAA
>DRKO01000105.1 GCA_011051745.1 Chloroflexota bacterium
CATTTGCTCTACCAGTCTATCCCTTTAGATGCGTGGGCGGCTGAAGCGTCGCAGACCCTTACCAGAGGGATCGTTTGCACACGGGGAATCTTACCACATCCGGCGGGGCCACTCACCCCTCGTGAGGACGACTGTCGTCGGTGAAATGGGGAAAAGCCGGACATGGCCGCTCCACAGACGCCGGACACTCTCCTCCGGCTCCCGCTCAGGGGATGCGTTCCACCTCGAAATCCGGCCCCGACTCCGCCGTCAGGTCAACGACCACCTCACGCCCTCCGAACCCGTCCACCAGATCATGTGCCCGGACGGTCACCTGTGTGACGCCCTCCGGGATGACGATCCCGCGCTGGCTGCGGGTGAAGGGCTGTTCGTCCACGTGCGGGTGCAACAGCAACCGCGTGAAGGGGCTGTCCGGGTCGGGCCTGAGGACCGTCCCGTCAGGCGTGAGGACATCCCAGCCGTCGGCGTAGTCCTCCCAGCCGGTATCGGGATGCGCGACAGTCACGTAAAACGTCCAGCTTCCATCGGCGGCCTGCACGGCCCGCACGTAGAGCACATCGGCGTTGGCGACCCGCTCGCCCCGGGGCGTCGGGGGTTCGGTTGCCGTCATGGTGGGTTCCTCCGTCAGGGTTGGCTCCGGTAAAAGGGTTCTGCCCGGCGTGCTGGCTGGCTCCTCAGCCACAGGGGACGGTGTGGCGGCCTGTGGTTCGGGCGCGGATCGGCAGCCGATCAGCAGCGCCCCCGCCCCGATAAGCAGCAGTCCGTATCGTGTGATCATCTGACCGTTTCCTCCCTGTTCAGGCTCCGCAGAAGGCCCAGCAGATCGGCGACCGGCGGGCGATCCACCGACTCGCGGCTGCGATAGGCCAGCCTCACGATCCCGTCTGAGTCTACGATGAAGTCGCCGCCCAACTGGTTGGGATCCCCTCTGATGCCGTGCAGCTTCCTGCCGGCGAAGGCGGCGCGGACGTAGTACCACAGCGTGCGCGGACTCCATGAGCGGGCGACGGAGTGCCTCAACCCGTAGGCCCGATATGTCCGCCGCTCAGGGTCGAGCAGCAACGGGAAGGGCGCTCCCGTCTCCTGTAGCCACTTACGCCCGTACCCCTCCGACCGGCTGAAGGAGATCAGGAGCACCCGCGTTCTGAGCGATTCGAACTCGTCCCGGTGTGAGCGCAACTGCGCCACGTGTTCGCGGCAGGGCAGTCAACCGAGGTGACGCAGAAAGACCAGCAAGGCGTGATGTCCGCCTTCCAGCGCGTCTCTCAGCCCGTACGGTGTTCCGTTCACTGCTCTGAGGGTGAACTCAGGCGCTCTGTCGCCCGCTTCCAGCATGTTGCTCTCTCCTCTCCGGCGAACAATGCGGGGCCATGCGCGGGGAGTGTATCACGAATCCGGCTGGCCCGGATCATAGAGCCTGCCGGTTGCCGACTTCTTACGTGGTTCCCCGCTTGGCCGGAGGGGCCGTCCCTCGCTATACTCCTGCTGGCTCTGCCGGAAGCTCGCCGGGGCCCGGCACGAAGCGCGTATCATCCACAGTGCAAGGAGTTTCAGGCGGTGCGTTTTACGTTGCGGACGATGAGGCTGCCGGAGGGGCGGATATGAGCGTCCCCCGCCGCCTGCGGGAGGGACTCGCGAGGCGAGTCCGGCATGTGACCGGCCCCGCGCCGGGGCTGATTTTCTCGTTGCAGGCCGGAATGAGCCGCCGTCCGGCGGTCGCCTATCTGGGGGAAGGGACAGGCTGGGTGATTGATGAGATCGGGCGGACGCTCCGCCGCGAGATCGGCGACCGTTACCTGATCCATATCGGGCGGGACTACCGGGGCTATCGGGGGATCACCCTGCATTTTGGCTCCACTCCTCTCTATCTGAAGCGCAGGCGATTTTTAAAGGTGCACCCTTCCAACCGGCTCCTGTTCACCTGGACGCACGGCCTTCCCTCGAACCCCGACCCCAACATCCAGCAACAAATCACGCTCCTGCCGGAAGGGGTCGCCCGCGCGGAGCGCGTCCACGTCTGGACCACCACCGCGCGGGATTTCCTGCTCGGTCGGGGGGTCGGGCCGGAGAAGATCGTCCATATCCCGCTGGGGGTTGACGCTCAGACGTTCAGGCCGCCCGCTCCTGCCGAACGGGCTGCCGCAAGAGCACGGCTTGGCATCCCGGAGGGGGCGATCTGCATCGGCTCTTTTCAGAAGGACAGCCCCGGCTGGGACAACTCCAGCCGCGAGATGAAGTGGATCAAGGGGCCGGATGTGCTGGCCGACGCGCTGGAGCGGCTGGCCGGACAGTACCGCCTCTTTGTCCTGCTGACCAGCCCGGCGCGTGGCTATCTGATCAGCCGGCTGGAGCGGGCCGGAATCCCCTATCGGCACGACGTTTTAGCCAGCCCGGCGGAGCTACCGCCGTACTACCACGCGCTCGATCTCTACCTGATCACCTCCCGTGACGAAGGGGGGCCGATGTCGCTGCTCGAGGCGATGGCAAGCGGCGTGCCGGTCGTCTCCACACGTATGGGGATGCCAAAGGACGTGATCCGGCATGGCGAGAACGGGATGCTGGCGGAGATAGAAGATGTTGACGGGCTGGTCGAGAGCGCCTGCCGCCTGCTCGACGCCCCGGAACTGGCGGGCCGGATAGCGCAGGCCGCCCGTGAGACAGTCCGGGCCTACGACTGGCCGCTGATCGCGGACAAATACGCGCGTATGTTGTACAATCTTGCCCCGGAGACGTAGTTCCGTAGCACACAGGCAGGAGAGGCTTTTGAGCATTGTCCGGCGCAGCCTGGGCCGCATGGCGCGGGCGATCCTGCGAAAACTGCCCCCCTCGCTGGTCGAGCGGGCAATCGGGGGAGGGGCGGTCTACTATGCACGCGCGCTTTCCCCCGCCGACGGGTTGCGCTTTCTGTTCACCCTTGATAAGCGCATCTATCATACCGAGGGCAAGCTGGCGATCCTGTACGGCGAGGGGGTACACACCAAGCATCGCCACATGCGCTATCATGATTTTTTCGTCGAACACGTCCGACCGGGCGAGCGGGTGCTCGACATCGGCTGTGGCATCGGGGCGCTGGCCCATGATCTGGCCGAGCGGGCCGGAGCG
>DRKO01000106.1 GCA_011051745.1 Chloroflexota bacterium
CAACGGCAACGGCGATCTGTCCCTGTTCACCAAGTACCGTTTCTGGCGGCGCGATTCCCTGGGGCTGCAGGAGTCGGCCTCGGTGGCGCTGAAGGTGATCACCGACACCGCCGACGGCAGCGGCACCCCGGCGCTGGACAAGGGGACCACCGACACCATCCTGGGCCTGGCCTATGGCTACGAGGGACGCACCTGGTATCGCTGGGCGAGCCTGCGCTACCGTTTCAACGGCAAGAACGATGCGGGCGTCGACCGTGGCGACAAGATCCTGTTCGACCTGGTGGGCGGCTGGCGACCGAAGCGTACCGGCTACCTCGAGCCGGACACGGTCTGGCTGCTGGAGCTCAACGGCGAGCACGGCATGAAGGCGAAGCAGGGCGGGGCCAGCCTGCCCGATACCGGCGGCACCGAGCTGTTCCTGTCGCCCGGCATCTTCTCGACCAAGCGCAACTTCGCCATCAAGGCGGGTGTGCAGCTTCCGATCTACAGCGATCTGAATGGCCGGCAGGACGAATCGGACTACCGGCTCAAGCTGGTATTCGAATGGCATCTTTGACCGTTTTGTCCGGTCTGATCGAAGAGAGACATCCAATCAGCACGAGGAGCAGGCAAGTGATGAAGAAACAGTGGCTCATGGCAATGATCATCGGTCTGGTGCTCGCCCAGGGCGCCTGGGCGGCGGGAAAGCACTACGAGATGCGCGTGGATGGCCTGGCCTGTCCCTTCTGTGCCTATGGCATCGAAAAGAAGTTCAAGGCCATCGAAGGGGTCGAGGCCATCGACGTGGACCTGGACAAGGGGCTGGTCAGCGTGGATACGGGCGACGAGGTGACCTTCACGGACGAACAGATGAAGCAACTGTTCGGCGATTCCGGCTTTACCTATCGCAGCATGAAGGTCACGCCCCGCTGATCGCCATGGCACAAACAGCAATGTCCCGGATCATGAAGAATCGATGAGTTGCCCTTGTAAACCGCCAAGGACGCAAAGGTGCGCGAAGGTCCTTGAAAGAAAGTCTGAAAAATTCCTTCTGTCACCTCCCGCACTTGTGGGGGAGTTTGGGAGGGGAGCCGAATCGACGGCCTACCCCCCCTCCTAGCCCCCGCAAGCGGGGGGAGGGATTTAGCAGAACTTCCTTAACGATGGCCGTTATCGCGTTCAGACCCTTTGCGGACCTTTGCGCCCTTTGCGGTGAAATACTTTTCACATTGAAGTGGACCGCCCGATGCACGAGAAAAACGACGTCCAGCCGCCGGTGGCGGCCGAGCGCGGGGTGACCGTCTTCACCCTGTTCACCACCACCGGCACCCTGATCTGCTGCGCCCTGCCCATCATCCTGGTGACCCTGGGACTGGGCACCGCGGTGGTGGCCATGACCAGCGCCTTTCCCTTTCTGATCACGCTGACCAAGTACAAGATCTGGGTATTCGCCTTCTCGGGGCTGATGCTGGCCGTCTCCGGCTGGCTGATGTACCGCCCTGGCCGTGCCTGTCCCACCGACGAGCGACTGGGGCGCGCCTGCAACACGGCGCAACGCTGGAACCGCCGCATCTACTGGACCTCTGTGACCATCTGGGGGATCGGCTTCTTCGCCGCCTACCTGCTGCTGCCGATCCGCATCTGGTTGGGGCTGTAAGGCTTCACTCGGCGTTTGCCAGCAATGTACTGACGGAGTCCATCGGCAGGAACAGGGTCAGTGGCTGGCTGGGCAGGGGTATGAAACCGAACTGGCGGTAGAACCGGGCCGCTCTTCGATCCAGTGCATCGACGACCACCGCATAAACCGCCATCACCTGGCTGGCTCGGGCTGTTCGCTGCAAGGCGTCTGCGAGCAGAATGGAACCGATGCCTTGTCCCTGGTGGGATCTGGCGACGGCTAGCCGTCCGATTCGTGCCATCGGCACCGGGTAACGGGGAAGCCTCCGGCGCAGCGATTCCGGCAGCGCGCCCGCCTGCAGGCTGCCTGCGCTGAGGCTGTAGTAGCCGATCACCCGCCGTGGGGCGTCTGGTGGCGAGGCGATGAAAACCTTGTTGATGCGACGCCGGATGTCCTGGCTGGCGTACCGGTGCAGATAGTCGTCGAGGGAGGGTTCTCCGCAGTCGAAGGCACTCCGGTCATGCGACTTGTGCAGCGGCGTGATGATCAGATCCACGTGATCGACCGCTCATTCCGGATATTTCCGGACACGTTTCTTGTGTGCCGCAAGGGCGCGCTGGAGTTTCTCCGTGGGTTCAGGCGGATTTTCAAGGGCGTCCAGGAAGGCCTCCCAGTCGTCCTGATCCAAGGTCAGCGATTCGTGTTCGTGAATCACTTCCTCGGCGGCATGCAGGGCCTGCCCCAGAACGAACTCCGAAAGGCTCCTGTGCGTATAGGCCGCTGCCCGTTCGAGCTTTTGCTTGGACAGGGCATCGAGACGAATGTGCATTCGCTCCTGCTTGAGGGTGTCCGGCTTGGCCATGGTGCGTTCTCCCTGAAGTGCATTTAATGTACGCCAACTGTACGCACAAGACAAGATGAGAAGTCCCTGGTCATCGATTGCCGCAGCAGAAGATCCCGTTGCAGCGCTCTCCGCTACAGCCCGTTTCGGCCTCGGCGGCCGGCTCGGAGCGTGCATCGGTCAGGATACGCACCGCGCCGGCATGAGGGTTCTTCCAGGGTGAAAAAAGGGGAACCGCCAGAATCCGTTCCGGTTTGACAGCTCCAGCCATAAGGCATCATTATCATCACCTAATGATGATGATTTTGATGCATGGTGTCTCGTCGGGGGAGCCTCATGCGCACCACATTGAACATCGATGACAAGTTGCTGGAAGAGGCACAAAGACTGACCGGGCTGTCCGAAAAGGTCGCCCTGGTCCGGGAGGGCCTGCGTGCCCTCATCGAACGCGAAAGCGCCCGCAGACTGGCAAGGCTTGGCGGCAGCGAGCCCCAGTTGAAGCCCGTCCCGCGGCGCCGATCCGATTCCCGATGATCCTGGTCGATACGTCGGTCTGGATCGAGTATCTGCGCAGGGGAGACGACAGGCTGGCGGCGTTGCTCGACCGCAATCTCGTGGCGATGCATCCATTCGTCACCGGAGAACTGGCCTGCGGCAATTTACAGAACCGGGAGACTTTGCTCCGGTTGTTTCAGAACCTGCCTCAGAGCCCCGTCGCCACCCACGAAGAGGTTATGCACTTCATCCAGCAGCGGGAGTTGATGGGGCGAGGGATCGGATATGTCGATGCGCATCTGCTGGCGGCTGTAGCGCTCGAAGGAGATGCTCGCCTGTGGACCAGAGACAAGCGCTTGCATGCCGTTGCCAACGAACTGAACCTGGCATGGGGCCAGACATGAGGCGCCTCGTTCTCAATCGCCGCTGCAGGAGGTGCCGCTGCAGCTCTCTCCGCTGCAGCCCGCTTCGGCCTCGCCGGCCAGCTCGGAGCGGGCATCCGTGATGATATGCACCGCGCCGCGCAGCACGATCAGGGCGATCACGGTACCGATCACCAGGTCGGGCCAGCGACTGTCGAGCAGCCACACCAGCAGGCCGCCGAGGATGACGCCGCTGTTGGCGATCACATCGTTCTTGGAGAACACCCAGCTCGCGCGCATGTGTACCTCGCCTTCGCGGTGCTTCTGGATCAGCAGCAGGCACCAGACGTTGGCGATCAGCGCCACCACGCCCATGCCCATCATCAGCATCGACACCGGCTCGCTGCCGTAGATGGCGCGGCGCAGGATGTCGGCCAGGATCAGCAGGCCCAGCAGGCCCTGGGCGACGCCGCTGTAGAGCGCGGCATGGGCCTTGTGGCGCAGGCTCTTGCCCACCGCATAGAGACCGATGCCGTACACCGTGGCATCCGCCAGCATGTCCAGGGAATCGGCGATCAGACCGGTGGACTGGGCGATCCAGCCGACGGTCAGCTCCACCACGAACATGACGCCGTTGATGGCCAGCAGCAGCCACAGCACCCGGCTCTGTTCGCGGTCGGTTATTTCGATCTCGCAACCGCAGTCGCTCATGATTTCGGTACCTCCTGGCCGGCGGTCGGTGACTGCCGGCATAGTGTGATTTCCCGGTTCCCCCTCCCGGCCTTCCCTGCGAGCGGGGGAGGGGATGTAATGTCCGGGTTTGTGGGAGGGCCTTCAGGCCCGACGGAGTGTTCCGTCGCGGCTGAAGCCGCTCCCACAGCGGATCGGGTTCATCCTCCTAGCCTTTCCCGTTCCCAGACTCCCCCGCGAGCAGGGGAGGGGGAAGTGGTGTCCGGGTTTGTGGGAGGGCCTTCAGACCCGACGGAGTGTTCCGTCGCGGCTGAAGCCGCTCCCACAACGGATCGGGTCCATCTTCCCGGCCTTTCCTGTTTACAGACTCCCCTCCCAACCTCCCCCCGCGAGCGGGGGAGGGGATGTGGTGTCCGGGCTTGTAGGAGGGCCTTCAGGCCCGACGGAAAGCTCTGTCGCGGCTGAAGCCGCTCCCACAGCGGATCGGGTTCATCTTCCCAGCCTTTCCCGTTCCCAGACTCCCCCTCCCAACCTCGCCCG
>DRKO01000107.1 GCA_011051745.1 Chloroflexota bacterium
CTGAAGGCTGTCCGGGGCGCGGATGACCGCCGCGTCGAAAACGGCCACCTGCAGGATCGCGAGCAGGCTCAGGACGGCCCAGATCACAAACGGAGCGTCCGCCCGACGCTCGGTTGCGCCGGAGGCTCTGTGTAACACCCCTGCCTGGCTGATCTTTCTTTCGGAACTGCGCATTTGCAGCATTATAGCAGAAAACCCTGCCCGAACCGCGCCTTTTCGTCGGGTGTCTTTTGCCGCGTTTATGGTTACAATTCCCCGGCGTAGACGGGTATTCACGTTTCAGAGGCTACCTTCGCGGGAACCGGCGCGTCCCGCGTGAATAGAGAGTGGAGGACTATGAAGAATCTGCTTGTCACCGGTGGGGCCGGGTTTATCGGCAGCAACTTTGTGCGCTATATGCTCGGCAAATACTCTGATATCTACGTCGTCGTGTTCGATAAGCTGACCTATGCGGGCAATCTGGACAATCTGGAAGATGTCTCGCAGGACCCGCGCTATAAGTTCGTGCGTGGCGACATCGCCAATCGGGATGCGGTCGCCCGTGTGCTGGCGAGTAACGAGATTGACACGGTCGTGAATTTTGCCGCCGAGTCGCATGTGGACCGCAGCATTCTCAACCCCGATGCCTTCATCCAGACGGACGTGGTGGGCGTCTACGTTCTGCTTGATGAAAGCCGCAAGCACGGCGTCGAGCGTTTCCTTCAGGTCAGCACCGATGAGGTCTACGGCTCCATTCCCGAAGGGTACTTCAAAGAAGGCGATCCGCTTGAGCCGAACAGCCCTTACGCGGCCAGCAAGGCGGGTGGCGAGTTGATGGTGCGGGCCTATCACGTCACCTACGGGCTGAATACGGTCGTCACACGGGGGAGCAACACCTTCGGCCCCTACCAGTATCCAGAAAAGCTCCTGCCCCTCTTCATCACCAACGCGATTGACGATGAACCACTTCCCCTCTACGGGGACGGGATGCAGGTGCGCGACTGGCTGTATGTGGATGACCACTGCTCCGGCATTGATCTTGTGTTGCAGAAGGGTGAGCCGGGCGAAGTGTACAACCTCGGCGGGGGGAACGAGCGTCACAACATTGACGTGATCCGGCAGATGCTCGCCATTCTGGGGAAGCCTGAGTCGCTGATCCGCCACGTCGAGGATCGTCCCGGCCATGACCGGCGTTACGCGCTCGACAACACCCGGATTCGCAGGCTTGGCTGGCGGTTCGGCCAGAGCTTCGAGGAGGCTCTGGAGCGCACCGTCAGGTGGTATGTGGAAAATGAGTGGTGGTGGCGCAAGATCAAGAGCGGCGAGTATCGCAGGTACTACGAGGCGCAGTACGGCAGGCGTCTGCGGGGAGCGTCACAGCAGGACTGATGCAGGGGCGGTTTGACCTTGGCCTTACGGAACTGCCATCGAAGCTTACGAGGGGGAAATCAGGATGTCGAATCGCTGGCGATGGGTTGTTAGACGGGGAGAGGTGGCGCGTGCCGGGCCGTCCGGTCGGGCGCTGATCGGGGTCTGTGGCGTGGTTCTGGCGGGGTTGCTTCTGGCCGGTTGTATCGGAATCGGAGGGCCTGCGGCGGGCGGCGGGCCTGTTGAGCCGGAGCAGGCAGGGGAGAGCCCTCCGGCAACCGGGCAGCTACCGGAGCCGACCGGGACGCCCGCTCCCTTTAAGACCGAGCTTGTGCTCTGCGCCGTGACCGAGCCCGCCTCGCTCCTCGGCGATGAGTCGGCGGTGGCCGGGGAATTGCTGCCCGCGCTCGTCCCGCAGGCGGCGGTCTTCGGTGAGGGCTACACTGCCACGAGCGACCTGCTGGCGGCCCTGCCCTCGCCTGAGGACGGCACGCTGCGCCGCAATGAGGACGGCACGCTCACCGTCACGCTGCGTTATCGGGACGATCTGGTCTGGTCGGACGGTGAGCCGTTCACCGCCGACGATGCGTTGCTCGGTCTCTCGTTGCCCGCCCCGCCCTCCGCTCCGATGTTCGATGTGCTGGAGGCGCAGCCGGTGGACGATCTCACGCTTGAGGTGACGGCTGCCCCCGGCGCGGAATATCCCTATGTGCCCTCTCAGCCGCCCTTGCCCGTTCATGTCCTGGGCGCGGAGATAGACCCCGCCGCTTTCCTCTCCGGCGACTATGCCCGGATGCCCGATCCCACCCTCGGCCCCTACTCTGTGTCCGGCTGGGTGCAGGGATCGCACATCCTGTTGCAGGCCAACCCGTACAGCTCTGGAGTCGGGTCGCGCATTCCGGTGGTGCGTGTCCGCTTCCTGCCCGACTCATCGGCGGTGTGGGGCGAGTTGACCTCAGGCGGCTGCGATCTCGCGCTGGAGGATGCCTTCACGCTTGATCAACTCCCCGCCCTCCTTGAGTCTCAGAACGCCGGTCAGCTTCGCGCCTATGTCCGGCCCGGCTCCGTGTATGAGCGTGTGATCTTCAACACTTACCCCTGGCCCTCGGCCCGTCCCCTTATTTCGCCGATGCCCGCGTGCGGCAGGCGTTCGCCTATGCCGTAGACCGGGACGCGCTCGCTCAGGGGCTTTTTGGCGGGGCGGTCTCACCGCTTGATAGCTGGTTGCCGCCCGATCACTGGGCCTATGCCGGTGAGGGGACGCTGCCCGCCTATCCCTTTGATCCGGGGCGGGCGGCGGCCCTGCTGGAGGAGGCGGGCTGGTCAGACCTCGATGGGGACGGCACGCGCGAGTACAGCGGGGCAGGGGGGACGTATGCCTGTCAGCGCGGCGAGTGGACCATCGAGCCGGGGACGCTCCTCGCGCCGATGCTGGTCATTCCGGCGGGCGATCCGCTCCGCGAGCAGATCGCGCTCCAGATGCAGGCCAGCCTTGCTCAGGTTGGCGTGAATCTTCAGGTGCAGCCCCTCGACCCCGCGCTGATGTTCGCCGCCAGCGGCCCCATCGTGCGCCGCGAGTTCGATCTGGCCCTCTTTGCCGCCCTCACCCGGCCCGACCCCGGCGGGATCGAGCAATGGGTTGGCGCGGACGTGTTCCGCCATCCGCTTGAGCGCACCGTTGTACATCGCTGGGACCTCGAGGCTCGCTGGCTGACGAGCGAGCAACTGGTCGAGCGGCTGGCGCTGAACAACGTCCCCGGCCCGGAGAACGACTATCAGGGGCAGAATTACTCCGGCTGGTGCAACGAGGCGGCGGATGTGGCGATTGTCGAGGCCGCTCTCTCATTCGACCTTCAGGAGCGGGCAGCGTTCTACGCTCAGCAGCAGGCCATCTTTGCTCAGGAGTTGCCCGTCCTGCCGCTCTTCCCCCGTCCCCGGCTGGCGGCCAGTGCACCCTATGTGTGCGGTGTCCGCCCCGGCCCTTATGATCCCCTGACGTGGAACATCGCGACCTGGTCTTTTGATGAAAGTGGAACCTGCGGCGGATGAGATGCCGCTTCGAGAGCCGTCACAATCCGGCGGGGTGCGGGGATCCGCGCCCCGCCTTTCTGTTGCGCGGATGTCATCTGCCGCTCAGGGGGTGATCTCCGTCTCTGCCAGTCCGAGCGGTGCGCCCAGCGCCTCGATGTGGCACTCTTCGCAGGCCGGATAGACGACGTTCTCCAGATCGAGGAACCCCGTCAGTTCCGCGCCGGGCGTCTCAACGTGCGCCCGGTGGCAATCCACGCACAGCAGGCTGATCCCGACCGGCTCCAGCCCGGCCTCCAGTTCATCGGCGTATAGATCGGGGTCGGCCTCCGGCAGCGTCAGTTCTCCGCCTGCCTGCCAGAGCGCGTAAGCGTCGGGCAGACGATTGTGGAAGTGGTTGGGAAAGCCGACCTCAAGCAGCGAGCCGGTGTGGCATCGGATGCAACCCGCCGTCAGCAGGAGCGGCACTTCGATCCCCGCTTTCTCAATGGATTGATCGGGTTGCCCGAAGAAGTAGATCGCCGCGTCGCGTGCGCCGAGCGCCAGCGCCGTTGCCCGGTGGGGCAGGGTGCCGCTGCCCCGGTGGCAGTCAATGCAACGGAACTGCCCGCCGTGCGGCAGGTCGGCGGGCGCGGCCCGGTAGTGTGCGCTGGAGAGATCGGCCACCGGCTCCACACCGGCCAGCGCAAACTGCGCCCGGTTGTAGTAGGTGCGCTCCGGCGCCATGTGGCACGAGGCACAGAAGCGGTCGCTCTCCTCCAGTCGGGAGGCGGCTCCGGCTCCGATCAGGCCCAGCGCGATCAACGCCCCGCCCACGATCAGGACAACCCGCCTCCGGTGGCCCCGCGACTCCGTCGGGGAGGGCTTCGGCTTCAGTTGTCGCGTGCGCTGCGAGATGAGGGTTGGATCGTCAGACATCGGCGTTTCCCGCTCCGGCCTCCGGGCCGGTTACTCGCTCACCGTGTGTTTTGTGCACCCTGTACCGGCAGAGTCGGCCATAGCTGCGCCGTGACGATCCCGCGCGGAGAAATACGCATGAACCCCCGGGGGCTATCCCTGCTCTGCCGCTCGCCTGCTTTGAGTTACTTCTCCGACCCTTTCACCATGTACCCCACCCCGTGGATGGTGTGGATGTAGCGGGGAGTCCGGCTGTCCGGCTCGATCTTGGCCCGCAGGTTGCGGATGTGCGCCCTGACCAGATCGGGGTCTCCCGTGCCGGAGGGGTACTGCCAGACCTCATCGAGCAACTCGCGCACCGAGTGGGCGCGGTTGGGATGCAGCATCAGGTGGTGCAATAGCCGGTACTCGGTCGAGGTAAGCTGGATGTTCTTACGGGCCGGGGTTGAGACCTGAAACGTCCCCAGATCAAGCTCCAGCTCGCCGACCTTCAGAACGTTGTCCTTTTCTTCCGGCGGCGGAATGCGCCTCAGGAGGGCCCGAACCCGTGCGTTAAGCTCCTTGAGTTCGAAGGGCTTGGTCAGGTAATCGTCCCCTCCGGCGTCGAGTCCGCGCACGATGTCATCGGGCCGCCACTTGGCGCTCAGGAAGAGGATCGGGATCGTCCGGTATTCTTCGTCCTGGCGCAGCGATTCGCAGAAGGTAAGCCCGTCCTCGCCGGGCATCATGATGTCCAGCACGATCAAATCCGGGCGACGCTGGGCGATCCGCTCGCGGGCCTGAGCCGCCGACTCGGCCAGCGCGATGTCGTGGCCCTCGCGGCTTAACGCTCTCCAGACGGTTCCCAGGATTTCGGCATCATCATCTACGATCAGAATATGGGCCATAGGCTTCCTCCGCTGAAAGTTCAAATGTGGCGGGCAGGCGGACGACGACATGGGTCCCCTTGCCGGGCGTGCTGTCTATCTTGATCTCTCCCTTGTGATCTGCCACGATCTGGCGGCAGATGTAAAGCCCCAGCCCTGTCCCCGTGCCGCGCGGCTTTGTGGTGAAGTGAGGGTCAAAGATTCGGTCGAGGTGCTCCGGCAGAATCCCCTGCCCGTTATCTTCCACCCGGACCTCAATCATACCTCTGGAGTCAAGCGACCGGGAGCGGATGGCGATCAGCCCGTTGGTGTGATCGGGCGGGATGGCGTCCCGTGCGTTGATCAGAAGGTTCATCCACACGTCCTCGAGCTGGCCGGGGATGGCGGCCACGGGCGGAATGTCGGGGTCCAGGTCTACCTCAAGGGTGATGCGGTTCTGGGCGATCAGGGGGCCGACCACCTCGATGGTCTCCCTGATCGTCTGGTTGACATCCAGCGGGCGCACCTGCTCTTCGTAGCGGGCCATGTTCAGCACCTGCTCAACGACGCGCTTGGCCCGCAGCCCCGCCCGCTGGATGGCCTGTGCCGACTCGTAGGAAGGGTCGTCAGGCGGGATGTCCTGAGTCAGCATCTCGGCGTCGGCAAGGATGGTGGTCAGGGGGTTGTTGATCTGGTGCGCGATCACCGCCGAGAGTTCCCCCAGTGCCGAGAACCGCGCGATCCGCACCAGATGGCTCTGCATCTCTCGCTGCTCTTCAAGACTGCGCTGGAGATCATGCACCAGCCGCGCGTTTTCCAGCGCGATGGCGGCCTGACTGGCCATCGTGCTTGCCAGTGCCATCTCGCGCGAGGTGAATCTGCGGGCCGGGTTGATGTCATACAGCCGCACCAGCCCGACGGTCCGCGCCTTGAAAACCAGCGGCAGGATCAACTGGGCGCTGGGGCCGATTGGCTCAAAAAGAAGCCGCTCAAACGGCGGCAGGTTCTGGTCGGTGCTACGCAGGACGGTGACTCGTTGCTCATTGAGCACAATCCGAAGGGTTGGCAACCTGCTGAGCGTTAGCTCTGGCTCTTCCGGTGTATCCCAGATGGCCGTCCCGTACTCCATCAGGCGGGCGAGCGTGTTCCCTTCCGGTTCCCATATGAAGAACGTGCACCAGTCGGCGCTCGCCGTGTCCAGCAGCAGACGCGCGGCCTGCCGTATCCGCTTCCGCCACGC
>DRKO01000108.1 GCA_011051745.1 Chloroflexota bacterium
CATTTTCATAAATTTTTAATAACTCCGGCGGCGGGCAGAGGCGGGACACACACTCTCTCTGCTCCCGCCCCGCACTCTCAGGCCCTCTCCGCTCCCTCTTATTTGCTCGCCGTCCCTTGCTGAAGTAAGATGCCATACACCCTCGACGCTCTCAGGAGGAGAGAGACTCCATGTCGGGCAAAAAGCCGGTCGTGATATTTCTGGTCGCCGCGCTGGCCCTGACGACCACCGCGGGCTGCGCCGGATGGTTGAGCGACGTTCCGACGATTGAGCCGCTGCCCACGCTGACGCCCAGCGTTACGTCTCCGCCGGATTCCATCGCCTCCGCCGGGTCTCTCACCCCTTTCACCCCTTCCCCGACCGCCACCGTCACCCTGACCCCCACACCGGCAGAACTCCCGCTCCAGCCCACCGCAACGCCCCGCCCCGGTCAGGAGCAGACCGCGCCCGCTCCGCCTTCGGGGGCCGTGCCGCCGCCGGAGATTCTCTACTTTGTCGCCTTTCCGGAGCAGGTCGAGCCGGGGCAGTCCGTGCTGCTGTTCTGGTCGTCGGAGGGCGGGACTTCCGCCGCCGTGTACCGGCTGAACGCGGACGGCACGCCGGGGCAGACGTGGGCGGTCGCGACCGAGGGATCGCTCACCGTGACGCCACGCGCCACAGGCCACAACGAGGTATACGTCCTGGCCGTGACCAACGGCCTCACCACCGTTGAGCAGCCGGTCTACATCGCGACGATCTGCACGCAGGCCTGGTTTTTCGCGCCGCCTCCGGAGGAGGGATGTCCGGACGGTCCGGCCCGGAGCACGCAGGCCGTCACCCAGACCTTCGAGCGGGGGCGGATGTTCTGGCTGGCGGAGACGGACGAGATCATCGTCCTGTTCGACGACCTGCCGCCCCTCTCCGATCTGCTGGAGGAGGGGGAAGGGGAGGATCGCCCCCCGGCCTGGATCAGCCTCCCCGATCCCTACGTTGAAGGCGAGCCGGAGATCGACGAGACGATCCAGCCGCCGGAGGGCTTCACCCAGCCCCGGCGCGGCTTCGGGACGGTGTGGCGCACCGTGCCGGATGTGCGCGACCGGCTGGGCTGGGCGCTGGGCGAAGAGCGGGGTTATGAGATGCTCTTCCAGAGCGAGACGATTGGCGAGGAGCGTCAGCTTTACTTCACCGATGACCTCGGCGCGGTGATCCGGCTTGTCCCCGGCGGGGAGGGCTGGCTGGTGATCGCCTATCAGCAGTGAGAGGCGGGTCTCCCCCCGCCCGCCATCATGGACTGATCGGCCCTTGTGCGGTATTATGGTGCAACCGGAGCGCGGGAAGGGATTTTCCCGCCCCCCGATTTCTATAAATCAGTTGGTCAGGACGTACTCTGAAATCGCCGCCTGACGAAAAGGAGCATACGCCACACCATGAGCACGAACGCTGGGACATGGTTTTACGCCGAACCGGAGCATCAGGCCTATCTGATCACCGAACGCCTGAACGGCACGTTCTGGCAGGCCCGCGTGGTCAGCATCTACTGGCGCTGCGTGAAAGACGAGCCGCCCTTCCGCGCCGAAGGCTACGCGGGCGATCGGGTGCTCGAACTGGAATGGGTCCCCGGCGAATGGCTGGCGCTTAAAGTCCCCGCAGATTTCGACGCCACCTCTCTGGTTGAGGCGATCTCCGGGCGCATCCTCCTGATGCCCGCCGCCCTGACCTTTGAAACGCCCGAAGGGCAGCGCGTCTACGAGTGGCACACCGACGGCGGAGAGGAACGGTGGAGGGAGATTCAGGGCAACCCGACCTTCATCCACCCGCGCCGCCTTCAGGTCGGGCAGCGCGTCAGGTGAACGCGCACAGGAGCACATGAGATGAGCCGGATATGTCGCTTAACGTTGATCGTGCTGGGGGCTGCGCTGGGAGCGGCGCTCTCCGTCTGGTGGGTCCGCTCGTGGCGGATGTCCATCCTCCCTGCCGGATATAGCCAGCGAAGCACACCCCTCTGGATAGAGATTAAATAGCCGTCCCGCCGCCCTTTCTTCGCCCGCCGGAGAAGGGCGAGCCCTTGATAGGAAGTGGATCGCCCGATGTCGGACATTGAGCGTGATCTGGCGTTCGTCAGCACAATGGCGGCGGAGTTAAAGCCCTACCTGCTCAGCGACACCCTGTACTGGTCGCTGGGGGCGCCCGCTCCGGCCCACCGCCCCCTTCTGAAAGGCACGCTGGGGGGGCTGCTGTTCCGGCTTTACCGGCTGGAAGCATCGCGCCACCTCCTGACCCCTGAGCAACGCCAGCAACTGCACGAGGCCCGCTCCCTGAGCAACGAGCAGCTTCAGCGCTGGGTCGTTCAGGTGGAGCGGAAAGCCACCCGTGAGATCAAATCGCGGTTGAACGTCTGGGGGGCCTATCTGGAGGAATGTCAGGAGAACCCCGCCCGCTATGCGCCCGAATATCCGGTTCGGGTGGAGGAGCGCACCATTCTGGTCTTTCTGTTCGACGTGGCGGGTCGCTCAAAAGAGAAAGAAGCCGCGACGATAAAGCTCTCCCAGCTGGACCGCCTGCTGAGAGGCATCAGTCGGGAGAGCGATTTTGTATGGGACGGGGCGTTGCAACCGGCCTTCCCGCGTGATCGTTTCTGGTGGCTGTACGTCCGTCCGGTCGAGAAGCGGGAGGAGAGCCGCTAGCCGGACGCCGCTCACGGGAAGGTCCACTCGCACTGATAGAACGTATCCACCCCTGCATCCCCGAAGCAGATATCAAAGCCTGCCCCGCCGATGATCACATCATCGCCCGCGCCCCCTCTGATCCAGTCCAGAGAGCCGCCCCCGACGATGCAGTCGTCGCCATCGGCGACCTGCCCCCGGATGTTGTCGAAGTTGCCGCTGCCCAGGATGAGGGTATTCCCCGCCAGATCGTCAATCGTGCCGCTCCCCGAGGTGGCGTTATCGAGGGTGATGCCCGCGCACTCCGCCGGTTTGAGATCGGCGTTGAGGTCAATACCGCGCCTCTCGTCGTCGAGCCCCGACTCCGGCACGGTGTTGGCGGCGGCCATCGCCGAGCCGATGCTGACGAGGATCAACAGCAGCAGCCCCGCAAGTGCCAGCCGGAGAGGCGAGCGTCGGCTCATTGTCCGCTCCCCTGCTCCTGAAGGGTGAAGGGGGCTATCTCGTCGGCGGACACCGCGCACCGGAAGCCCAGCCCTGCGTTGCGGGCCTCCGGCGGGAACGCCGAGCGGGCCGTGCTGCGCAGCCCCGCCATTCCGCCGCCCCATGATCCGCCGCGCACGACGCGCAGTGTCCCCGTCTCCGGCCCGGTCGGGTTCTCCTGCGGCGTGGCGCTGTAGGCGTCGGCGTACCAGTCGGCCACCCATTCGGCCACATTACCGGCCATATCGAGCACGCCCAGCGGGCTGGCCCCCTGCGGGAAGCTCCCGACCGGCGCGGCCTGCGCCCATCCGTCGCTGTGTTCGGGGTCGCGGAAGGCCTCGTTCGGGCAGTCGGCGTCGCAGTAGTTCAGCCGCTCGGGGTCCCACTCATCCCCCCAGGGATAGAGCGTCAGGATGTCGGTGGCCGGGTCCCAGCGGGCGGCCATCTCCCACTCGGCCTCGGTGGGAAGGCGTGCCCCCCGCCAGCGACAGTAAGCGTCGGCCTCGTACCACGTCACCCCGGTGACCGGCAGGCGGGCGGCGTCTCCGGCTCCGGCGGCGTCCTCCGCCTCTCCGGCGGCAGGCTCCGGGCAGGCTCCGGCGGCCACGCAGGCTTCCCACTGCTCAACCGTGACCTCGTGCATGTCAATGAAATAAGGGCTGAGGGTCACGGGGTGGGACGCGGCGTCCTCGCCCTCGCTTCCGGCCCCCATCAGGAACGTTCCGCCGGGCACATACACCATCGGCACATCGGCCTGAAGGATAACGGAGCCGGGTTCCAGATCGGCCACACCTTCCATCGCGAGGAGCTCCGTTTCCTCCTGCGCCGTTTCGGCGGGCTGCCCCGCTGCGGGGATTGGCTCCTCCGAGGCCGCCTCCACGCTGGAGGCCAGTGGGACCGTTTCCGGTTCGGTCGCGGGCAGGAAGGCCACCTGCCGGGCTTCGGAGCGGTACACCAGATACCCGACTCCGGCGGCGCTACCCACCAGCACGAGGATCGCCGCCCCCGCGCCCAGGGCGAGCATCTGCCGCGAGGCCAGCAGTCCCGGAAGCCTCACCGGTTCCCGTGCCGGTTCTGTGGCCGGGGCATCGCCCCCCGCCGGGAGCTCCCCCTCGCCCAGTTCGCGGGCGATGGAGCGCAGCTCCGCCTCGACCGCCAGATGCGGCGGGATATGCTCCGCCGTCCTGTCCGTCCGCCGGGAAGCGAGGCTCGTCGGTCCGGCGGCGGTCCCCCACAGGCTCAACGCGCCCATCGCCAGCAACCCGCCCGCCGAGAGGAGTATCCCCCCTGCGGCAAGCCAGCGTGCCGTCTGAACGGGCAGCTTGAGCCCCAGCACCGGGATGACGTTGGGGACCGGCACGAAGCGCTCGACGGTGCCCTCCTGAATGGGATGCACGGCGTCGCCCTGCTCGCCGGAGTAGGTCTGATCTTCGGCCAGCCAGAGCTGGTTCACATCCAGGAAGAAGCGCAGCGAGGGCGAGAACTCGTCGTAGAAGGGTTGCCCGGCCACCGTCCCGCTGACCGTCACCTCCGGCACGATCAGGATAGTATAGCGGTTGTTGTCTATGCCGGTACGCTCCTCCAGCGTGTTGATGATCTCCTCCACCTCGTCGAGGTCGAGGACGCCGCTCACGGTGAAGGCCCCGCCCTCGGCGGTGGTCTCCGGCTGCAATTCGAGCGTCCGCCGCCAGCCGTTCACCCCGCTGACCTGTGCGATCAGCCGGTAGGTCACCGCCACCTGATGGGTGGCCTCCGAGGTGAACTGATAATCGAAGCTGACGACCGCCCGGTCGGCCAGTCGCCGGAAGATCGGCTCGCCCGTCTGGACGTGGTCGCTGTCGTACACGCCGGCGGAGGGGGGAACGGCGGCGGAATAGCCGAACGACCCGATGTGCCGGTAAGCGATTTGCTCGCTGCTGAGCGCCGTCAGGGGTTGCCTGAAAGCAACAAATGTAAGAACGGATGAGACCAGGAGCAGAACGATCAGAAGAACAATAATATCGCCCCTGAATTCTTCGAGTGTACCGGAAGAGTACCTGTCTTTCATCGGGTTTCGTTGTCTCCGGAGCTGTGAAGGGTGTTTGCGTGCCAGCAGGTCGGCGGCCAGGAGAAGCCCCAGCAGTCCCCCCAGCAGGGCCATCCCCGCCGGGGTGCGAAGCCGGTTGACGGCTTTCCCCACCGCTGGGATGTGGAACCACAGTTCTCCGACGATCTCGTCGGCGGTGGGCCGGTAGGAGTCCACCCAGCCGTTGTTATCCCCCTGAAGGGTGAAGCGGCCCTCCGACTGATCGATGATGCGGTGGATCACCGGCCCGAAGCGGGGATGATAGTACGTGACCACATCGCCCACCTGATAGTCCCCGCTCCGGCGCAGGATCGCCAGATCGCCTCGCTCCAGAAAAGGCTCCATGCTGTTGCCGGAGACGATCACATAGGCGGCCCGCCCTCCGAACTGAACCGGCGCGAAGAGTGCCCATGCCGCCCCGACCAGCAACACGAGCAGGGCGATGATCACACGTCTTCCGGGGATGTGGTTTCCGCTCATCGGCGCTACCCCGCAAAGGGCGCAACCCGAAGCTTCGGGTTGCGCCCCGCGCATGGTACTGCTGCAGTCGGTCCGAAAGATTACTGGGCCGCAACCACCCTCAGTTCGTCCGCCGCCAGCGTGTTCACGCCCGTGATGGTGCATGACCAGGTGGTCCCGCTGGTGTTGGTGCAGCTAAACCAGGTCGTGCTGCTTGAGACCAGCTTCACGCTGACCTCGGTCGGGGCAGAAGCGCCACCGGTCGGCGCTATGTCGAAGGTGACGGTGTCCAGGGTGGAGGGGTCGGTGTCGCCGTTCATCGTGTCGTAGGTGACGTTGGTGATGGTATACCCGCTGATCGTCCCGCTTCCGTCACCGGCCCCGCTCTCAGGAACGGTGTTCGCGGCGGCGAAGGCGTAAGTGATGGCGGCGATGAACAGGACGATAACGACTACTGCGATGTTCCGGGGACGGAAAATACGCATGATATAGATGCCTCCTTCAAGCAATAAAATGTTTAGAGAACTTACTAGAAGTATAAGACAAATTGGCGTGAATTTTGTTGAGAAACGTGAAAACCTTCTGAAGAAAAAATCACAAATGCATAACAGCGCCGGATTCTCCCCCGGCGCTGCCACGCTGAGCGGGGGAAGGGAACGGGCCTTCAGCGATTTTCCAGAATGTCACGCACCGTGCGCACACGGATGCCGTAGCGCTGGAAGAGCTGATAGAGCGGCTCGATCTGATCGAAATCCGCCTGAATGGTCTCGTCGTTGAAGACGATCCCCATTATCTGCTCCGCCGTGCCCGTCTGAAGGGCCTGCTCGATGTCGGCAAGGGTGACGGCGGCGTCTCCCGGATGCTCGATGCGGGTTCGGGGAATCCTCTGGCCGGTGGCGAAGCGGAGGGAAACTATTGCACGGGGGAGATCGTCGGGGTAGACTGTAGGGGCCATGAAAACAATTGTCGTAATCCCCACCTATAACGAAGCGGAAAACGTCCCCCCGCTGGCCCGCGAGCTGTGGGGGCTGGGTCTCCCTGATCTCTCGATCCTGATCGTGGACGACA
>DRKO01000109.1 GCA_011051745.1 Chloroflexota bacterium
CCAGCGATGTGTTTCCGACCAACAACACACTGATCCAGCGCGGGGTGCTGGGCGAGTCGGGGTTGTTCGATCTGGCCTACGATCACGCGGCGCGGGCGGATCAGGACCTGGGAATGCGTATTTACCTGAGCGGGGCGGTGATGGGCTATAACCCGGATATCGCTGTATTGCATCACCACGCGCCGAGGGGTGGGTTGCGTTCCCATAAGGCACGGGTGATCACCTATGCCAGCAGCCGACAGCGCCTGACGCATCGCCACCTGCCCAGCGTCTCCGAGATTTATCTTTTGAAGCGTTACTTCACAGAGCGGCAGGTGCGCGAATCGCTCTGGTTACGGGCGCTTGGGACGTTCAGCGTGCGGGGAGGGGTGGTCAAAAAGCTGCTCAAGGTGCTGGTCAGCCTGTTCCTGCTGCCCGATACGTGGTGGCAGATCAGGCAGCGAAGCCGGGAGGCCGATCGCTGGCTGGAGAGCTATCCCCGGATTCCGGCGCTGGAAGATGATGGCCCTGAGGATATGGTCGCTGTGAAGGGGGCGGTCTGATGCGGTTGCTCCTCCTCTCCAGCGAGTTTCCACCCGGCCCCGGCGGGATCGGCACACACGCCTATCAACTGGCGCGGACTCTGACCGCGCTGGGCTGGGAGGTGGCCGTCCTGACCGCACAGGATCACGCCTCCGAAGATGAGGTGAGGGCGTTTAACAGCGTCCAGCCCTTCGAGGTGCTGCGGTTACCCTCTGGCTCCAGCACAGGCCGATTGCGAAAAGCCCTCATGAGGTGGCTGGAGATCAGGCGGGCGATACGCGCGCGCCAGCCAGACGTGATCCTTGCCAGCGGGCAGCGGATTGTATGGCTGGCGGCGCTGGCCGCGCGGTGGCGCCGCGTGCCCTGGGCAGCGGTCGGGCATGGCACGGAGTTCGGGAGCGGGGGCACGCTGGATCGCGTGCTCACTCGCTGGAGTTTCCAGCAGGCCGACAGGGTGATCTGCGTCAGCGAGTTCACCCTGGGCCTGATGCTCCGGGCGGGTATCAGGCCGCGGTCTCAGCAGGTGATCGCCAACGGGGCGGACGCGACCCGCTTTACCCTGTGGCCTGCAGGGAAGCGGCAGGCTCTGCGTGAGGCGCTCGGCCTGGGCACGGCCCCCGTTCTCCTGACGGTTGGGAATGTGACCGAGCGCAAGGGGCAGGACATCGTGATCCGGGCGCTGCCCCGCGTGCTGGAAGCTGTCCCGGATGTGCAGTACGTCATCGCAGGGTTACCGACGCAGCGGGAGGCGTTCGAGGCGCTGGCCGCGGAACTGGGGGTTGGTGAGCACGTTCACTTCACCGGACGGGTGGACTCTGAGACGCTCGTAGGGCTGATGAACATCTGTGACCTGTTCATCATGACGAGTCGACATGTTCAGGGGGATGTCGAGGGATACGGAATCGCAGTTGTGGAAGCGGCTCTGTGTGGCAAAGCGGCTGTGGTCTCCGCGAACTCAGGGCTGGTTGAGGCCATCGTTGAAGGGGAAACCGGCCTGAGTGTACCTGAGGGCGATCCGGATGCGACGGCGGAGGCGATCTGCGCCCTGCTGACGGACGATGCGCGGCGGCAGAGAATGGGCGAGGCGGCACGCGCCCGCGCGCTCGCTGAACAGACGTGGGAGCGCCGCGCCCGTGCTTATGATGCGAGCCTGAAAGAGCTTGCCGCGCCGACGGGGTCGGTATGAAACTCCTGATCATTTCGCATACGCCGCACTACAGGCAGGGCAAGACCATCGTAGGGCTGGGCGCAACGGTGCGCGAGATCGATCATCTGGCAACCCTTTTCGAGAGCGTCCGGCATGTGGCGTTTCTGCATCCGGGCGAGGCCCCGCTGAGCGCGTTGCCCTACACGCAGGAGCACGTGGAACTGGTCGGAGTCCCCCCTGCGGGAGGAAAGCGCCTGAGAGATAAGCTCAGCATCCTCTGGCTGGCCCCGCTCTATATCCGAATCATCCTGCGGGAGCTTCCGAAGGCGGATGTGGTGCATGTGCGCTGCCCGGCGAGCATCTCCCTGATGGCGATTGTGCTGATGGCGCTGGTACGCAGGCCCCGCGTCCGGTGGACCAAATACGCGGGCAACTGGAGGCCGGAAGGCCACGAGCCGCTCTCTTACAGGTTTCAGCGCTGGTGGCTGCAGAAGGGGTTTCAGGGGGGCGTGGTCACTGTTAACGGCGAATGGCCCGATCAGCCGCCGCATATCTTCTCGTTTCTCAACCCGTGCCTGACTTCCGAAGAGATAGCGGAGGGCGCACAGGCGGCGGCAGAGAAGGAGATCGGCGAACCGATCCAGGTTCTCTTTGTGGGGCGTCTGGAGGCTGAAAAGGGCATCGGGCGGGCGCTACGGGTGATCGAGCGGCTGCGTCGGCGAGGGCTTGAGGTGGCGTTTCACGTCGTTGGCGACGGGCCAGCCCGCCGGTCGTTTGAGGAGCAGGCCAGGCAGGCCGGTCTGGCAGAGACGGTACGGTTTTACGGCCTGCTGCCGCGCCCTGAACTGGGGAGGTTTTACGCGCGAGCGCATATTATGCTGCTCCCCAGCAGCGGAGAAGGCTGGCCGAAGGTGCTCAGCGAGGCGATGGCTTACGGCGTTGTGCCGATCGCGAGCGCGGTAGGGAGCATACCGCACTATCTGGAGAAGTTCGGAACCGGACGGGCTTTTGCCCCGGATGAGATAGATCATTACACTGAAGCTATAGCGTGGTATGCCTCACACCCGGAGGCGTGGAAGCAGGAATCGCGGCGAGGCGTGGAGGCTGCCCGGCTCTACAGTTACGAAGAATACTTACGCGCGGTAGAGGGGTTACTGGAAGCAGGCGCTTATGACTGAGTTACAACAGGGGATCACCTTCCCCCGCCGGATGGGGAATATTCTTACAGGGGAAAGGCCAGCCCGGAAGTTCCGGGTCGGGCTGTTGCCCCTGGTGCTTCTGCATATCGGGCTGGCACTCCTTATGAACACGGTTCCCCAGATTGCGACCGTGCACGGTCTGCTGATCTGGGGGCTGGGGATGTGGTGGGCCATCTCGCGCAAGCCGGAGGGGGTGGCTTACGTAGGGGCTTATATGGTCGGGGCTGAGGTGCTGTGGCGGATGACTTCAAGTGATCCGGCGTTGCCCTGGGAGTTCGGGAAGTATGGGACCATCGCTCTCTTCGTCGTTGCCCTGTTCAGGATGCGGGGAACCAGAATCCCTCTTCTGCCCCTGCTGTTCATCCTGCTTCTGGTTCCGAGTATGCTGATCACCCTGACCTATTATGAACCACAGATCGCCCGCGATCGGATTGTCTTTAACCTGCTCGGCCACTTCGCGCTTGCGTTCGGAGCGTGGTTCTTCTCGAACCTTACGCTGACCGAGTCGCAGCTTCGCAACCTGTTTATAGCTCTGATTCTGCCGATCAGCAGTCTGGCGACTCTGGTTCTGTACACGATCCTCACCCGCACTGGCCCGATTGTGTGGCAGGCCCGGTCGAGCTTTGCGACAAGCGGGGGCTTCGGCCCGAATCAGGTCTCCTCGACGCTGGGGCTGGGCCTCATGGTGGTCTGGATCATGCTGATGTACTTCAGGTTTGAGCGTGTTGAGCAGCTTGTGATGGCTGCCTTGGGCGGGTGGTTCTTTGTCCACTGCCTGCTGACCTTCTCGCGCGGGGGGATCGCGACTGCTGCCGTTGGGGCGGCAGCGGCAACCCTGCACACTCTGGCCGACCAGAAGCGCCGGATGCAGGTGATCTTCCTGCTCGTAGTCTCGCTCTTCCTGATCAATGAAGTGGCCCTGCCGCGGCTGAACGAGCTGACAGGAGGGACGCTCAGCGAACGCTTCTCGGATACAAGCCTGACCGGTCGCGAGACTGTCGCCCAGACTGATCTCGACATCTTCCGCGAGCATCCGGTGTGGGGGCTTGGGGTTGGCCGCACCACCGACTATCGTCGGCAGGTTCTCGGATTGGATATCAGCCTGACCCATACGGAGTACACACGCATGCTGGCTGAGCACGGGATCATGGGGATCGCCGCGCTGGCATTGCTGATCCTGATGGGCTGGATCAACTACTCCAGAGAGGAACATCACATCTCCGACCGGGGGATCGTGCTGGCCGCGATGGTATGGGCAGCGGTCTTCGTCGCACATTCCGCTCTGCGTCTTGTGGCCCCCTCTTTCCTGTTCGCATTCGCCTTTACCCGCTTTGCACATGAGCAGGAGGGAGTGCGCGAGAGCAGAGTGGCCCTCAGCCGCCCTATACCGGCTCCGGGCAAAGCCACGCCACCGGATGAGCGAGCGCTGGCCTGATGCGGCAGTCTGTGCTGATCGTCGGGAACTTCCTCTCGGCCACTCCGAACAGTCGAAGCGTCTGCGAGGAGTTGGCGGAGCGCCTTGCCCTCGGAGGATGGTCGGTCATCACGACCTCAGATAAGCCGGGGCGCGTTGTGCGGCTGCTTGATATGCTCCGCACGGCGTGGGGAAGGCGACATGAGTATGCAGTAGCTCAGGTAGACGTATACAGCGGGCGGGCATTTATCTGGGCCGAGGCAACCTGCCGGGTTCTGCGGCAGGCCGGTAAGCCCTACGTCCTGACGTTGCACGGGGGGAACCTGCCCGCTTTTGCGCGGCGCTGGCCGGGCCGGGTGCGGCGACTGCTCAGGTCGGCTGCCGTCGTGACAACGCCGTCCGGCTATCTGCAGGAGCAGATGCGCGAGTACCGGAGCGACCTCTATCTGCTGCCCAACCCGCTTGAGATCGGGGCCTATCCGTTCCGGCTGCGTGACAGGCCACGGCCACGATTAGTGTGGCTGCGGGCGTTTCATCGGATTTACAACCCCCCGCTGGCAGCGAGGACGATCGCTTTGCTGCAGGAGCGGTTCCCGGATATTCACCTCACGATGGTTGGCCCTGACAAGGGGGATGGGAGCCTGCAAAGCCTGAAGCAAGCTGCTTCGGAGCTGGGCGTGGATGGAAGGATCGATCTGCCCGGCGGAGTCGCCAAAGCGGACGTTCCACAGTGGTTGAATAAGGGCGATATCTTCCTGAACACGACGAACTTTGACAATATGCCTGTGAGCGTGATGGAGGCGATGGCCTGTGGCCTGTGCGTGGTGAGCACCAGCGTCGGCGGAGTCCCCTACCTGCTTACACATGAAGAAGACGCCCTGCTTGTGCCGCCGGATGACGCCGAAGCGATGGCTTACGCCGTCGAGCGCGTCCTGACGGAGCCTGACCTGGCAGGCCGCCTTTCGGAGAAGGCCCGTGCCAGGGTCACCG
>DRKO01000110.1 GCA_011051745.1 Chloroflexota bacterium
ATAACCTGGGCCTGCGCGACGAACGACCCAAGATGGGACGCTTCAACTTCGAGGAGAAGATGGAGTACTGGGCTGTGGTGTGGGGCCTTGCCATCATGGGGGTGACCGGCTTCATGATGTGGAACCCGATCACCACCACCCACCTGCTACCCGGTCAGGTCGTCCCGGCGGCCAAGAGCGCTCACGGGAACGAGGCCCTGCTGGCGGTGCTGGCGATCATCATCTGGCACATGTACAATGAACATATCAGCCACTTCAACACCAGCATTTTCACCGGCAAGATAGACCGGGAGACGATGGAGAAGAAGCACGCCTTGGAGCTGGAGGTTATTGAATCAGGGCGGGTTCCGCCGCCCCCGCCTCCTGAGGTCTACCGCAAGCGGATGCGGGTCTTCGTCCCCTTTGCCGTTGTGATGACGATCTTACTGCTGGCCGGGGTTGTATGGTTTATCACTTTTGAGCAGACTGCCATCGCCACCATTCCGCCTCCCCCCTAGCGTGGAGCGCTCGCGGGCCGTCTGTTCCAGTGAGGAGGTGCCGTCGTGGATACCTTCCTCGTGCTGGATCCAATAGTTCCTATTTTCTTCGTTTACGGCCTAGCCTTTTATACCATGGGCGTGGCTATAGCACTGGAATCGGGCGGCCACATAGCGGACCGGGCAGTGCGTGAGGCCATGAGAGCCCTGGCGATCTTTGCCCTCGTGCACGGGTTGCACGAGTGGTTTGAGATGTTCCTGAAGATCGTGGAGTCCTTCGGCTTTCATGCCTCGTTTGCGGTTGAGATCGGGCGCGTGGTCGTGCTGATCTTCTCGTTCGGGGCGCTATGTGTGTTCGGCCTCCAGATGCTGGCCCTCCACTCCCGCCGCTTCTCCACCAGGCGGGCCATCCTGTTCATGGCATTGCTCTTCTCCGTCGGGGTGTGGGGGATTGTGCACAACCTCGGCCCTGAGTGGGACCGCACCATCCACGCGGTAGATTCATGGGCGCGTTACAGTCTGGGGGTCACGGGCGGCGCGCTGGCGGGAGCCGGTCTGCTGGTCCGTGCGCGTGACTGTCGGCAGCAGGGTATGCCTGCCGTAGCCCGTGGATGGCTGATCGCAGGCGGCGCGCTGGCGGTGTACGGTCTGGTCGGGCAGAGTGCGCCCTCCCCCAGCGCGATCTTCCCGGCGGTCGTGTACAACGCCGAGGTGTTCCAGAGGCTCTTTGGCTTTCCCGTCCAGTTGTTGCGGGCTGCCGCCGCCGCAGTCTCCACGGTGGGGTTGCTCGGCGCGTTGCGGGCGCTGGAGCTTCAGCGGCAGAGGGCTCTTCAGGCGGCCAACGAGGCCCGCCTTGAGGCTCAGGCCCGTGCTCAGGAGGAGATGGCCCGCCGCGAGGCGCTCCAGAGGGAGCTTCTGCGCCGGACGGTCGCCGCCCAGGAGCAGGAACGCTCCCGCATCGCCCGCGAGCTGCATGATGAGATCGGTCAAACGCTCACCGCTCTGCACTTCAGTGTTGCCGCGCTTCGCTCTTCTCTGGAGAGCGGCAAGCTCCCCTCGACCGAGACGGTAGATGCCCTCCACAACCTGACCAATCAGGCCCTTACCGATCTGCGCCAGCTTGTGACCGATCTCCGCCCCGCGCAGCTTGACGACCTGGGGCTGGTGGCCGCCGTGCACTGGCTGGGCGATCACGTGCGCACGCGGCTTAACCTGAACGTGGAGGTCGAGATACACGGGCGCAAGCTCCGGTTGCCGCCCGATGTCGAAACGGCCCTGTTCCGCGTCACACAGGAGGCCCTGACAAACGTAGCCAAACATGCGGGGGTTAGTTCTGCCAGGGTGCTTCTGGCCTTCGAGAAGGAGGCGGTCGTCCTGGAGGTAAGCGATCAGGGGGAAGGGTTCGATGTGGAACGGGTGCTGGCCTCGTCCGGCTCCGGCTCAGGCGCGTGGGGCATCGCGGGGATGCAGGAGCGGCTGTCGGCAGTCGAGGGTCGGCTCGAGTTGATCTCGGCCCCCGGTCAGGGTACTGTAGTACGTGCTATGATTCCCTTGCTGGCGGAGAAAGAGGATGTGGGAAAGCAGACCCATACGGTTGATTCTGGTAGATGATCACGACGTTGTGAGATCGGGCATCCGTGCGCTGCTGGACGCTCAGGGAGATATGGAAGTCGTGGGTGAGGCGGCCAGTGGTGTTGAGGCGATGGAGGTTGTTAAGGAACTCCAGCCCGACGTTGTTCTAATGGATATCAGCCTGCCCGATATGGACGGGATGGAAGTCACACGGCGGGTCAAGCAATGCTGCCAGACAACCGCCGTACTGGCTCTGACCATCCATGAGGGGCGGGAATATTTCTTCGAGATGCTCAACGCGGGGGCCTCCGGCTATGTGCCCAAGAGCGCAGCTCCGGAGGAACTGATGCTTGCGATCCGCGCCGTTGCGCGGGGAGAAGTCTATCTCCATTCCTCGGTGGCCCAGCTTCTCCTGCAGGACTATCTCCGCCGCGAGGAGGACGAGCAGGCAGAAGAAACCACGTCTGCCGGGCTGACGGAGCGTGAGCGCGAGGTGTTGACCCTGCTGGCCGAGGGCCTGATGAACCGCGAGATCGGCGAGCGGCTCAATATCAGCCCCAAGACGGTGGCCCGTCATCGGGAAAACATCATGCGCAAGTTGAAGCTTCACAGCCGCACCGAGCTGGTCAAGTACGCCATCAAGATCGGGCTGATTGATATAGGCGAGGAGTAACCCCGCTTCGGATAGGATATCTCTCCCATCTTTTCCCTTCGCTAATGGGGCTTAACTTCCCTGAGAGGGTCTCTTCTCTGGGTATTCGGAGCCGGAAAATCTGGGCTTAATACCGGATAGACATCGCCCCTCCGCTACCATAGACTGAAGGTAGAGAGCGTTATGGTGTTTCCCGGTAGCGAAGGAGGTGGTGTTATGGGAGTGTTGGCAGTTGTCATCGGGCTGGTGATCCGGATCGGGCTGCCGCTTGCAATCCTGCTGCTCATCGGGACGATCGTCAGGCGGCAGGGGCAGGATCACAGACAGGATCGCTACGGGCACGTCTGATCTGCCGGAATATCCTCACGGATTGCCCACTGGCTCCCTTTGCGCCTTGGCCTGCCAGAGGGGAGAACTGGGCGATCCTTTTTCCTCCCGCATTTCCCTTCCGCAAACCCCTGCTACCAGAATTCAAAGAGATGCGCGGACGCGCTGGCCGCTTCTCCGGCCTGCTGCACGTTTGACAAATTGCCTGCCGGGCAGTACAGTCAGCGCTGATTAGTCAAATTTGATGATATGAGCAAACCTTATGCACCGCCGATTGTTGTTGCTCGGCCTGCTGCGCCAGCACAAAATGCACGGCTACCAGCTTAACGAGTTCATAGAACGAGACCTCTCTTTCTGTGCCGAAGTCAAGAGGCCGACCGCTTACTATCTTCTGGAAAAGCTGGCCGAGGCGGGCTATATCACCGAGGAAGAGGAAGAGCGCCGGGGCGGACGGCCCCCACGCCGGATATACCGCATCACCCCCCGGGGCGAGGCATATTTCCTTGAGCTGTTGCGGGAGAACCTTCGCACCTACCGGCGCGTTACATTCCCCGGCGACATGGGGATCGCCTTTATAGACGCGCTTCCTCCTCACGAGGCGCGGGAGTTGCTGGAGGAACGATACGCTCAGATGAGGGAAATGCTGGAGAGAATCCAGCAAATCTCCGGGCATGCCGGAGCGCCCCGTCTGGTGATCGAACATCATATCACCCATCTGAAGGCCGAGTTGAACTGGCTGGAAGAGGTGCTTGCCTCTCTGGCGCAGGAGGAAGAGTCAGCCGGAGAAGCGTAAAGGACAGGGGACTCTGTTGCCAGTGCAGCGGGGCAAGATCACAGGTGGCCGGGGCCGCCCTTCTTGCGCTGCATCTCCACAGCCCGTGCGATGGGGTCCTTATAGCCCCGCTGCCTGGCCCGCGTCTGCCACTGGACGAGCAGGCTATCAATCTGCTGGTTGAGCGGGAGCGCATCCTCCACCAGCAGAAGCAGACTCTCCCCGTCACGCCCGAACAAAAACTTACTCCACAGCCACCTCAACAGGCGGCGATCCAGCGGCCACGAACGCAGGTCTACGACCGTGCAGGCATAGCCGATAAATGGCCTCACCAGCGCCCGCTCACGGGGGCGCAGGCTCTCCAGAGGATAGTGATAGCCGAATTCCATCACCCTGATCTGCTTGATACGTCGGTAGGAGATGTCAAGTGGAATCAGGCCCGCCCGCACACGTAAGGCTTTGGGTCGGGGCTCCACATAACTCCGGCCCAGGAGAACGGCGAGCACATAAAGCCCCACGCTGCCGCCGATCAGCAGAAGGAGCATGACGCGCTGCTCCCAGAAGATGGTGAGCAGGGCCTGATTGCCGCTCTGAAATTTGCCGCTTGCCGCCAGC
>DRKO01000111.1 GCA_011051745.1 Chloroflexota bacterium
TCGATGGCGATTGTGCGGGAGCGGGAATACGGGACGATGGAGCAGTTGATCGTGACGCCCATCCGCCCCCTCGAACTGGTGATCGGCAAGACGGTTCCTTACGTGCTGGTCGCCTTCCTGAATCTGCTGGAGGTTCTGGCGGTCGGTGTTTTCTGGTTCAAAGTGCCGATTCACGGGAGCCTGGAGCTGCTTCTGGCGCTTTCGGCCCTTTTCCTGCTGGGGTCGCTGGGGATCGGCATCTGGATATCAACGATGGCGGGCACGCAGCAGGAGGCGATGTTATTGAGTTATTTGATCCTTGTGCCCTCCATCTTTCTATCGGGCTTCTTCTTCCCGCTGGAGGCGATGCCCTGGACGTTGCAGGCGTTGAGCTATCTGGTTCCGTTACGTTACATGCTGATCATCGTGCGCGGTATCGTGCTCAAGGGGGTTGGCCTGCCGGTTCTGAAGGGCGAGGTGGTAATCCTGAGCCTGTTCAGCCTGTTCATCATCCTTCTGGCAACGTCGAGGTTCCGAAAGAGCCTGGACTAGCAACACAGGCAACACACAGGGCGCACAGCCCTGAAGCAAATCAAACCGAAAAGGAGTACAGTTTTAGCAGAATGGCAGAGACAAATCAGAGTGGCAACGGGAACAATCATCACGAGGTCATCATCCAGACCCGTAAGCTGCGGCGCGTGTTCGGGAAGACGGTCGCCGTAGACGGTCTGGACCTGACGATCTACCGGGGCGAGATATTCGGGCTGGTGGGGCCGGACGGGGCGGGCAAGACGACGACGCTCCGCCTGCTGGCCGCCATTATGGACCCGACGAGCGGCTCGGCCACCGTCGCCGGATATGACACCGTGCGCGACGCCGAGGCGATTAAAGAGCGGATCGGCTACATGGCACAGGTTTTCAGCCTGTACGGCGACCTCTCGGTGGACGAGAACCTCAACTTCTTTGCCGATGTCTTCGGCGTGCCGCGTAAGGTGCGGCAGGAACGCATCGAGCGACTGCTGGAGTTCGCCCGCCTGACGGAGTTCCGCAAGCGCCGCGCGGCCAAGCTCTCCGGCGGGATGCAGAAGAAGCTGGGGCTGGCCTGCACGCTGATCCATGAGCCGGAGATTCTCTATCTGGACGAGCCAACCACCGGCGTGGACCCGGTCTCCCGCCGGGAGTTCTGGGACATCCTGACCGACCTGCACGTGCAGGGGGTGACAATCGTCGTCAGCACCCCTTACATGGACGAGGCGGAGCGCTGCTCGCGGGTGGGGCTGATGTACCAGGGCCAGTTGATCGAGTGCGACACGCCGGAGGCGATCCGGAAGCGCGTGCCGGGGAAGGTGCTCCAGTTCCTCCCCAGCGACCGGCTGAAGGCGCGGGCCATCCTGCGCAACACCCCTCAAATCCATGAGGTGCAGTCCTTCGGCGAACTGCTCAATGTGTTTGTGGATGACGTAAAAGAGGGCGAGCAGGTGATCCGCGAGGTGCTGGGGAAGGCCGGTATCTCCGTCTCCAACCTGCGGCAGGTGCAACCCCGCATGGAAGAAGCGTTCGTTTCGCTGATCCGGCGTCGTGCGCGGGCGAGGGCCGGCGGGTAGGACGATCTCAGCGAGCGTGACCACGTCGGCATAGCGTCGCTATGCCCTCAGAGTGTGAGTTGTAAGGGTACAGATTTTGCAGACAGAGACACTCAAAGAAGCGACAGAGAAAACCACCCACCGCCGGAAGGCGCTGCCCTGCGAGGGGGACAACGATCACGCGATCGTTGTCGAGAACCTGACGAAGGACTTCGGCAACTTCCGGGCGGTTGACCACATCTCCTTTAAGGTGCGGCGCGGCCAGATATTCGGCTTTCTGGGGCCGAATGGCTCCGGCAAGACGACGACGATCCGGATGCTGCTCGGCCTTCTGCGCCCGACCGATGGCACGGCACACGTGCTTGGCTGTGATGTCAAGCGTTATGCCGAGCAGATACGTCCCCGGCTGGGCTATATGTCCCAGCGCTTCAGCCTGTACGACGACCTGACGGTGATCGAGAATCTCCGATTCTACGGGCGTACCTACGGGCTGAAAGGGGAACGCCTGCGGGAGCGGATCGAGTTTGCCATCCAGATGGCCGACCTGAAGGGGCGGGAGCGGGAGCGTACCCGCAATCTGGCCGGTGGCTGGCGGCAGAGGCTGGCGCTGGGGGCGGCTATTTTGCACGAGCCGGACCTGGTCTTTCTGGATGAGCCGACGGCAGGCGTGGACCCGGTCTCCCGCCGGGCCTTCTGGGACCTGCTGTATGAGATCAGCGAGCAGGGGATGACGATCTTCGTCACCACGCACTATATGGACGAGGCCGAGCACTGCGAGGAGCTCGCTTTCATCCACTACGGGCACATCATCGCGCGTGGCTCCCCGCAGCACATCAAAGAAACGATGATGAGCGGACAGGTTCTTGAGATCAGCCCGGACGACCCCACCCGTGCCATGACCATTCTGCGGGCCGCTCAACAGGATGGCCGTCTGCCGGTCGAAGAGGTGGCGCTCTACGGCGCACAGGTACACGTGATCGCCGCTGACGTGGAGCAGTATGGAGACCTGATCGCCCGTATGCTGCGCGAGGGCGGCGTTGATCCCGGCCCGATAGAGGTTATCGCGCCTTCCCTGGAGGACGTCTTTATCTCCTGTGTCCGTCGGGAAGAAGAGGCAAACGGAGAACAAATCCCGGACACGTAAGGCGGAGCTATGAACAAACGACGCTTAATCATTGGTGGCATTCTGATCGGTGTGCTGGTGATCGCCGTCGGGGCGGGCATCATCTACTTCAGCACCAACAGAGGTGCTCGCGAGGAACTGCTCACCCAGCTTGAGATCGAAACCGGCCCGGCCACCGATGAACTGCTGGCTTCAGGCTTCATCGAGGCCGAGGAAGTCGAGATCGCGGCTGAACTGGGGGGGCGCATCGTGGAGTTGCCGTTCGAGGAGGGCGACGAGGTCAGCGCGGGGGATGTTCTCGTCCGTCTGGACCCCACCCTGCTCGAGGCTCAGCGAGCGGCTGCGCAGGCCCAGCTTAACATGGCAATCGCCCAGCGCAACATGATCCGCGCGGGCGTGCGGGAGGAGATCCTCCGGCAGGCTCAGGCGCAGGTCGCCATCGCACAGGCTTCTCTGGAAGGGGCGCAGGTCGCTCTGAACGACGCGGTCGCGCTTCGCAACAACCCGCAGGATATCGAGGTGCAGGTCGCCGAAGCGCAGACGCAACTGGCCGTTGCGCAGCAACAACTGGCCGCCGCACAGGTCGGGTTGCAGTCGGCGGAGCGCTCCCGTCAGCTTTACTACGACTCGGTCAATCAGCTTGAGAGCCTGATCGAGCGTTTCGATTGGACGTGGGAAGGGGCTCCCCAGCCGCCCAGCGTGGGGCTGGACCTTGCGCTTTCCCCCCGCCGGTACGACGAGGCCGAGGCCAACATGCGGGCGGCCCTTGAGTCGGTCAACGGGGCCGAATCCATCCTGAACGCGCTGGAGGGGCTGGCGAACGACCCACAGGCCCTTCAGGCGCAGGTGATCGAAGCGCAAACCGCTTTCGAGACCGCCCAGGCCTCCCTGAAACGCGCCGAGGCGGAGCTGGCTAATCTGGAGGCTGGCCCCAGCGAGGAAGACCTGGCCGTCGCCGATGCGCAGGTTCAGGAAGCGCAGGCCGCGCTGGACGCCGTCAACGCCCAGATCGAGCGTCTGACCCTCACCGCTCCGATCAACGGTGTGATTCTGGAGCAGCCGCTCCACGTCAGCGAACTGGCCGCGCCCGGCGTGCCGATCGTCACGCTGGCGAACCTCGACGTGGTGGAATTGACCGTTTATGTGACGGCCACCCAGCTAGACCGTGTGGCGCTGAATCAGGAGGTTTCGATCAGCGTTGACTCCTTCCCTGACCGCACCTTTGAAGGCGTGATCGTGCATATCGCCGACGAGGCGGAGTTCACCCCGCGCAGTGTACAGACGCGGGAGGAGCGGGTCAATCTGGTGTTCGCCGTCAAAATCCGCATTGAGAATCCGGATCATGCCCTCAAACCCGGCATGCCTGCCGATGCTCACATCCGGTCCTAGGAGCGGCTGAGAGATGAAACGAAAGATCGCATATACAACTGCTCTGGCTTCGAAATCTCCGGGCATGGGACGCCTGCTGCCGGGGGCTGTCGTGGCGCTCCTGCTGGCGCTGGGGGTGGCTGGCTGCTCGGCGGCGGAAAATCTCCCCGGCGTGGCGCTGGCAGGCGATGAGGCGCCCGCCGAACTGGAACCGCTGGAAGCCTCCGGCTTTATCGAGGCGAAGGAAGTCAGCGTCGTGTCAGAGGTCAGCGGGCGCGTGGCCGAGGTGCTGGTGGACGAGGCCGATCCGGTCGAGGCCGGACAGGTGGTTGTCGTGCTGGACGACGCGCTGCTTCAGGCCGACCGGGCGCGGGCGGAGGCCGCCGTCGCCGTCGCGCGGGCCAATCTGGCGAAGCTGCTCGCCGGAGCCGATCAGGCGGAGATAGACGCTGCCGAGGCTGCGCTGGAGGAGGCGCAGGCCCAGCTTGAAGGCGCACAGCGTGCCTACTGGCAGGCCCTCGACGCGGTCAACAACCCGCGCACGCTCGATGTTCAGATCGCCTCCACAGAGATGCAGGTGAGCCTCGCCCAGCAGCAGATCGAGGCGGCGAGGGCACAACTGGAGCAGGAGCGGATCAAGCTGGACTGGCTGAACCACGCCGACCCCCGCGACGAACTGGCGATAGAGTTTCAGGAGTATGCCGTCCGGATCGCCGAGGCGAATCTACAGGCCGCCATCGCCCAGTATGAGGGGGCACAGCACGAACTGGAGCTTCTGCAGAACCAGCGTGAGCGGCCCCTTCCGGAGATCGCGCGGGCGCATCAGGCCCGGACGCAGATGCAGGTGGCGGAGGCCCGGATCGATCTGTTGCAGGCGCAGTATGACCTGCTGGTCAACGGGGCGCTGCCGGAGGAAGTCGCCATTGCACAGGCGCAGGTGGACGCCGCCGAGGCGCAGGTCGCCCTGATTGACGCCCAGATCAGCCGCCTGACGCTGAAAGCCCCGATTGACGGCACAGTCACCACCCGCGCCATCGCCCCCGGCGAGACGGCCTCGCCGGGTGTCCCCCTGCTGACGATTGCCGACCTCAGCGTCCTGAAGCTGGTCGTGTACATCCCGGAGACGCAGATCGGGCGGGTGCAGCTTGGCGCGCCGGTCGAGATATCGGTGGACGCCTACCCCGGCGAGACGTTCGAGGGAGAGGTGACGTACATCTCACGTGAGGCGGAGTTCACCCCCCGTAACGTCCAGACCGAGGAGGAGCGTGTGAATCTGGTCTTTGCCGTCGAGATTCGCATTGACAACACGGATGGGAGGCTGCGCCCCGGCATGCCTGCCGACGCGGTGATCGAGGGGTGATGGCCCCAGGTGCGTCCTACAGAAACAGCAGCGCCGATCCCGCGACGGCCATCACCGTCCCGCCGACCGCCCGCAGGCCGATCCGCTCGTTGAAGAGCACCCGCCCTACCGGCAGCAGTACAATCGGCGAGAGACTCATCAGCGTGGAAGCGATGCCCAGCGGGGCCTTCTGAACGGCGATCAGCGAGAGCCACACGCCAACGAACGGCCCCAGCAATGCGCCGCCGACGATCGTCAGGAAGGCGCGAGGGTGCGCCCGCAACTTCTCGAAGTTCACGCCCGCCTGTCGGCGGAGGAAAGCCATCACCCAGATAGCTATCGTAGCGGCGATCAGGCGGATCAGGTTGCCGGAGAGGGCCGGGAAATCGCCCACCAGCCCCATGCGCGAGGCGAACAGTCCACCCGCCTGCCCGATGGCGGCCCCCAGCCCGAACAGAACACCCAGCGTGTAATGGCGAATGTGGAGCACCTCCCCCCGGCTGTCTTCCTCCTCCGGATCGTCGTTTCCGTTCGAGTCGCCGGAGACCACCAGTGCCACCCCGCCAACAGCGAGCACAACCCCGGCCAGTTCGAGGGGTGTCAACGCCTCTCGCAGGAGCACCCAGCCCAGGGCGGTGCTGAAGACGGGGGTCAGCGCCATCAGCAGCATGGTGAGGCGGGGGCCGATCATGACGAAGGCCTGAAAGAGAAAGGCATCCCCGACCACGAACCCGATCAGGCCGGAGAGGGCCAGCCAGCCCCAGCGGAACGGCTCGGCGTCGAGGGGGAAGAATTGTCCCTGCGTCATCCGGTGCATCAGGGTGACGAACACGAGCGCCAGTAACAGGCGTGTCCGGTTGACGACTGCCGAGCCGACCTGTCTCCCTGAAAGGGTGAAAAAGACAGACGTAAAGCTCCACGCGACGGAGGTCGCCAGCGCGGCGATGTGGCCGAGATAAGCTCCCATGTGGCCTCTCAGGTGATCCGGGATCAGACGCTGGCAGAGCATACCGGGCGGGGCACGATCCGGCAAGCGCGGGGGCAGCGCCTCGCCCGGAGCCGTTAGTCAAACCGTTTAATCTGCGGTACACTACCGCCGTACTGATGGGGGATAGGGTTTGTCAGGGGACACCTGTCCCTCTTTTATTCCCCCCATCGGGCATGCGCTCAATATGACTTATTACAATCCCGGTGCGGGAAACACAGAAAGCACAACAAACAAAAGCGAGGGCTAAATCGTAATGAAGAACATCGCTGTTATCGGTGTGGGGTATGTTGGGCTCGTGACCAGCGCCTGCTTCGCCGATCTGGGCAACCGGGTGGTGGCGCTGGACATCAACGAAGAACGCATCGAGAAGCTCAAGAACGGCATCCTGCCCATCTACGAGCCGGGGCTGGGGGAGGTGGTCGAGCGCAACGTCGCCGCCGGGCGGCTGAGCTTCACCACCTCGTACAAAGAAGCGATCAAAGATGCCGAGTTTGTCTTCATCTGTGTGGGGACGCCCTCCGGAGTGGACGGCGAGGCCGATCTCCAGTATGTCCGGCAGGCCGCCGAATCCATCGCCGAAGTGATGGATCACGAACTGATCATTATCAACAAATCCACCGTTCCGGTCGGGACAGGCGACTGGGTGGCCGACATCATCCGGGCCAAACAGCCGGAGGAGATTCCCTTCGCGGTCGTCTCCTGCCCCGAATTCCTGCGCGAAGGGTCGGCGCTGGTGGACTTTATGAACCCGGATCGCACCGTGCTCGGCTCGCTCAATCTGGAAGCCGCCGACAAGGTCGCTCAGCTACACCTGCCGCTCCGTGCCCCGATCATCGTCACCGACCTGCGCACCGCTGAGATGATCAAGTATGCCTCGAACGCCTTTCTGGCGACGAAAATCTCCTTCATCAACGAGATCGCCAACATCTGCGAGGCACTCGGTGCGGACGTTAAAGAAGTGGCGGTCGGGATGGGCTATGATAAGCGCATCGGCCCCCACTTTCTGGAAGCGGGCGTTGGCTATGGTGGCTCATGCTTCCCCAAAGACGTGCTGGCACTCAAGCACATGGCGATGAAAGAAGGGCTGCACCCGCAACTGCTGGAAGCGGTGATAGACATCAACAACTACCAGCGTCAGCAGGTGATCAACAAGCTGCGCGATCTGCTGGGTGAAGACCTGAGCGGCAGGACGATCGGGCTGTTGGGGCTGGCCTTCAAGCCCAACACCGATGACATGCGCGAGGCCCCCTCGATCACCATCGTTAAGGCCCTGCTTGAGAACGGGGCCAGCGTGAAGGCCTATGATCCGGTCGCGATGGAAAACGCCGGTCGGATTCTGAAAAATATCACCTTCTGCTCAAACCCCTACGAAGTGGCCGAGGATAGCGACGCGCTGGTGATCGTCACCGACTGGAACGAGTTTAAGCACCTTGACATGCTGCGCGTCAGAGAGTTGATGCGGCAGCCGATCGTGGTGGACGGGCGCAACATCTATGACCCGAACCTGATGCAGGAGATGGGCTTCGCCTATCGTGGGTTCGGGCGTGGCTATAACGGGACCCGTATCGAGTCATGCTGACTCCATCAGCCCGACCGGCGACCGTTCAACGGCCACACTGAAGGGGGAGGACGTGAAGCAGGACGGCGTCTTAAAAACGCGACTGGACAACGGGCTGACGGTGCTGATCAAAGAGACGCACCACGCGCCGGTTGCCGCCTTCTGGGTCTGGTATCGCGTCGGAAGCCGCAATGAGATACCGGGCATCACGGGCGTCTCGCACTGGGTGGAGCACATGCAGTTTAAGGGGACGCCTCGCTATCCTCCCAGTTCGCTTGACAAGCTGATCTCGCGCGAGGGCGGCGTGTGGAACGCGATGACCTTCTACGACTGGACGACCTACTACGAGTCCATGCCTGCCGCCCGCATCGAACTGGCGATTGATCTGGAAGCGGATCGGATGGTCAACTCGCTGTTCGCTCCGGAGGAGGTCGAGTCTGAGCGCACGGTGATCCTCTCTGAGCGGAGCGGCTCCGAAAATTCGCCCACCTGGTTGCTGTACGAGCAGGTGCTGGGTGTGGCTTTCCGGGTTCACCCCTACCGCACGCCGGTGATCGGGGAGCGGGTAGACCTCGAAACCATGACGCGCGATGACCTGTACAGCCACTATCGCCGCTACTACATCCCCAACAACGCGACCGCCGTTCTGGTGGGGGATGTGGAGGCTGGCGAGGCGCTGGCGACCATCGAGCGCCTGTTCGGGCCGATCCCGGCGGGCGACCCGCCTCCGGAGGTGCATCGCCCCGAACCGCCCCAGTACGGGGAGCGGCGGGTCATTGTGAACCGCGAGGGGAATACCGCCCACGTTCAGATCGCCTACCGCGCTTACGAGGTCACCCATCCAGATTTCTTCGCGCTGGCCGTGCTGGATAGCATTCTGGCCGGGGCGAGCAGCTTCAACTTCATGAGCACGGCCTACACCTCCAACAAGACTTCCCGCCTGTACCGGGCGCTGGTCGAAACCGAACTGGCCGCCAGCGTAGGCGGGGGCATGATCGCGACGATTGATCCCTATCTGTTCACGATCTCGGCCACGGTGCGCGATGGCCGAACCTGTGAGGAGGTGGAGAAAGCCATCCTGGACGAGGTGGAACGGGCCGCCTCCGGCGAGATCAGCGAGGAGGAGTTCGAGAAGGCCCGCAAGCAGGCCAAAGCGCTCTTTGCTTACGACAGCGAGAGCGTCTCCAGTCAGGGGTTCTGGCTGGGCTTTGCCGAGACGCTGGTGGGTGATTATGAGTGGTTCGATGCCTTCCTCGATAAGCTGATGGCCGTGACGCTGGAGGACGTGAAGCGCGTGGCGGCTGATGTCTTCCCCCCCAACCGCCGCACGGTCGGCTGGTACGTGCCGACCGGAGAGACCCCTCAGGGAGGCCGATAAGCCAATGACCACCTCGACAGTCACAGAAACCCCCCATGCCCTCCCCGGCCCCGATGACATCACCCGCGTGGAACTGGAGAACGGGATCACCGTTCTGGTACGGGAGAACTTCACCAGTCCGGCGGTCGTCGTCAACGGCGTGCTACGCGGCGGTGCGTTGCAGGAATCGCGGGAGCAGGCCGGGCTGGCTGCCTTCCACAGCTCCCTGCTGACGCGCGGAACAGTCCGCCACACCTTCGGCGAACTTTACGAGGAGATCGAGAGCAACGGGGCCAGTCTGGATGTTGTCAGCGGGATGCACACCTACAGTTTCGGCAGCAAGAGCCTGTCCGAAGACCTGCCCCTGATGCTCGGACTGCTGGCCGAGGTGATCCGCGAGCCGACTTTTCCGGAGGAGCACGTCGAGAAGGTGCGCGGCCAGATCATCACCGGCTTACAGATGCGGGCCCACAGCACGCGCAGCATGGCCTCGCTGGCCTTCTACGAACTGGCCTACCCCCCCGATCACCCTTATTCCAGAAGTCCAGAGGGCTACATCGAGACCATCTCCCGCATCACGCGGGATGACATCGTGGCCTTCCATCGGAACCTCGGCCCGCGCGGGGCGATCTTCGTGATCGCGGGGGCGGTCGGGGCTGAAGAGGCCGTCCGGCTGGTTGAGGAGGCCTTCGGCGACTGGGAGAATCCGGAGCAGCCCGATATCCCCCAGGCTCCGCCCGCCCCCCGCCTGACGGAAGTCCGCACGCGGAGCGTGCCGATCCCCGGCAAGGCGCAGACTGATATTGTGCTGGGCTATCCCGGCCCGCCGCGCAGCGCCCCCGACTTTCAGGCCGCGCGGATGGCAAATAGCATTCTGGGCGTCTTCGGGCTGTACGGGCGGCTGGGCGACAGCGTGCGTGAGCAGCAGGGGCTGGCCTACTATTCCTACAGCCGCCTCACTGGAGGGCTGGGGCCGGGCCCCTGGCGGATAATCGCCGGAGTGGCTCCGTCCAACGTTGAGCGGGCCGTGGAGAGCATCCGGGCGGAGGTACGCCGTCTGGTTGAGGAGCCCGTCACGCCGGAAGAGCTGGCGGACAACAAATCTTTCTTCAAGGGGCAGCTTTTGCTGGGGCTGGAGACCAACGAGGGTGTGGCCGCCACGCTGATGACGATGGAGTTGCATCAGCTTGGCCTCGACTATCTGCATCGCTACCGCCAGATCATTGACTCCATCACGGCGGAGGATGTGCAGGCTGCTGCCCGCCACTATCTCGATCCGGACGCCTACGCGCTGGCCGTCGCCGGGCCGGAACCTTCCGGCTGAGCCAAGCCGGACCGGGGGAGAGCCTGTCGGATGGCGCGCTCCCTGTAAGATCAGACACTCCCAGTGAGGGGCGTTATGTTGCGAACCGGCGTGGACATCATCGAGGTGAACCGTATCCGGCGGGCCGCCGAGCGGCACGGCGAACGGTTCTACCGGCGTTTCTTCACACCCGCCGAGCGGGATCGCTGTGAGGGAAGATACCCTGCGCTGGCCGCCCGCTTCGCGGCCAAAGAAGCGGTCGCTAAAGCGCTGGGAACGGGCATCGGAGATGTGCGCTGGGTGGAGATCGAAATAACGCATGATGAGCGCGGCAGGCCGGAAGTCGTTCTGCACGGCGCAGCCGCCGAACTGGCCGCCCGTCTCGGCCTGCGCGAATGGGCGATCAGCCTTTCGCACACCCGCGAACATGCGGTTGCCTTTGTGGTGGCGAGGGATTAAACGGAAGGGATCACGTATGAGGAAAGCAGTCTGGGGCCTGTTTCTCATCGTTGCGCTGATCGGTCTGGCCGCCTGCTCTGGCCCGGAGGCGACGCCACAGCCCCCCACCGCCGTCGTCCTGCCGACGGCCACGCCCTCGCCGACGGTGGCGGCGGAGAACATCGCTCCGACCCTCCCGCCGACTGCCCCGCCCCTGCCCACACCGGAGATTCTGACGACGACCGAGCTTCACCAGCGCCTTGACCCCCTGACCGGCTGGATCGAGGGGTGCACTCTGCCCTGCTACAACGGGCTGACCCCCGGCGAGGCGGGGGTGGCTGAAGTTCTGGCCTTTTACGCCCGTCTGGGGATCGGCGTGCCTGACCTGATCCCCGGCGATGCGCAATCGCTCCAGTCCGGCACGGGGGACGTGGGCGCGTGGCTGACGAAGACCAGCGACGTGTTGCAGGCCGAAGAACTGGGGCTGGCCCCGCCCCTCGTGAACGTCTCATTAGAGGACGGGGTGGCCCGCTATGTATACGTCGGCTGGCAGTATTACCCGTCCTACCTGACCGCGCTCCGCGTGCTGGAGAGCCTCGGCCCACCGGAGCGCCTTGATCTGGCGCTGGTCTTTGAAGAAGACCCCCCGACCTTCCTGCTGGAGCTGGTTTACCCGTCCCTGCAGGCGGGGTTTGCCTTCTCCGGTGAGATGCCCGCCGATGACGCCGGAAGGAGGGTCTGTCTCTCCTCCGAGCAGGTGGACGTGACGTACTTCGGCGTTTTTGCGCCGGAGATGGCGCCGATGGAGGGGCTGGCGAACAGCGTCTACCTGCTCCCTCTGGAGGAGACACTGGGCCTGCCTTATGAGGAATTCGCCGCCCTCGTCAACGCGGGCGAGTGCCTCACCATCCCGCCGGAACGCTGGGAGCCCTGGCTGGCGATTCAGGAGGAGCTTCAGCAGTCGGACGGATGAGCAGCGCCGGGTGGCGCGAAAGAGGCGGCGCAGCGCGTCGCCTCCTCTTGTCTTGTGTCCCTGCGGTTGTGCGTCCTGCCGGATCAGACCTCGGTCACAAAGGCAAACACCATCGGGCGGCGCTTCGTCTCGTTGTAGAAGAAGCGTTCCAGTTGCTTCTCCACCTCGTGGCGGACCTGCCGCAGTGAAGTGCGCCCGTTGCTGCTGATCACACGGCTGATCGTGCCGCGCGCCCCCTGAAGCAACTCATGGGCTGCCCGCTGATAGACGAACCCGCGCGAGATGATCTCCGGCTCGCCGATCAACTGGCGCGTTTCGCTGTCCAGCGTCAGGTTGACGATCACGAAGCCATCGCGTCCCAGCTTCTCGCGATCCCGCAGCACCTCCGGGCCGATGTCGCCCACGCCTGAGCCGTCCACAAAGACGTATCCGCCCGGCACGCGCTCACCGACGGTAAGGCTGTCGGCGGTCAGGGTGAGCACCGTCCCGTTTTCCACAACGGCGATGTTCTCCGGCGGGATGCCCAGTTGCATCGCGATCTTGCTGTGCAGGTGCAGGTGTCGCAATTCCCCGTGAACGGGGATGAAGAAGCGAGGCCGCACCAGATTGATCAGGAGCTTGAGTTCCTCCTGAGCGGCGTGACCGGAGACGTGCACCGGCGCGATCGGGTCGTAGATCACCTCTGCGCCGCGCTGGATCAGCCGGTTGATCGTGCGGTAGACCATCTCCTCGTTGCCGGGGATCGGATGGGCCGACATAACGATCGTGTCGTCCGGCTCAACCTCAAGCTGCCTGTGCCGTCCGGTCGCCAGCCGCCCCAGCACCGCCGCCGGCTCGCCCTGCGTACCGGTTACCATCAGGACGACCTCGTTCCGGGGCATCCGGAGGGCCTGATTGATGTCAACCAGCATCGAGTCGGGCAGGTCGAGATAGCCAAGCTGACGGGCCATCTTGACGTTTTCACTCATGCTGTAGCCCATGATGGCGATCTTGCGTCCGTAGCGCCGGGCTGCGTTGACGACCTGCTGCACGCGCGAGATCAGCGAGGCGAAGGTCGCGACCAGAATCCGCCCCGGAGCCTGCGAAAAGACCTGATCGAAGGCGGCGTCAATGACCGATTCGGACGGCGTCCAACCCGGCACGGTGGCATTGGTGCTGTCCGAAAGCAGGGCCAGCACGCCGCGCTGGGAGAACTCGGCCAGCTTGCCGAAGTCCGGCGGCCAGCCGTCAACCGGTGTGTGGTCAAATTTGAAGTCACCGGTGTGGACGAGCAAGCCGATCGGGGTTGTGATGCCCAGCCCGACGCTATCTGGAATGCTGTGGCACACGTGGAAGAACTCCACGTGGAACACGCCCATCTGGACGCCGTCGCCTGCCTGAATGGTCACCAGATCAACCCTGTTGTGCAATCCGGCGTTCTTGAGTTTCACTTCGAGCAGACCGGCGGTCAGCGAGGTGGCGTAGACGGGCGCGGAGACGTACTCCATCACATGGGCGATCGCGCCCGTGTGGTCCTCGTGCCCGTGCGTGATCACCACGCCCCGGATGGTATCCAGCCGATCCATGATGTACCCGAAGTCGGGGATGATGTAGTCAATCCCCAGCATGTCGTTTTCGGGGAACATGATGCCCGTGTCAATGATGAGCGAGTCGTGGGTGTTCCCGTCCTCGTACTCTATGAACATCATGTTCTTCCCGATCTCGCCCAACCCACCGAGGGGGACGAGTCGTATAATCCCCTGCTTGCGCGGGGCGTCGTTGCGGCTTCTGCTGCGCCGCTTTCCTCTTTTAGTCATTCTTCGTACTGATTCTTCCTAAACTAGTTTTACGTATCAGGTGAAAACCGATCGATCTCCTCAGAGAACTCTCCCGGCTTTCACTCCTCGGCAGCTCCCTGTCGTTTTCTCGGAACTGCGCGGTGGAACATCCTGCTTCCACCTTCCCCTATAATCAAATGGGGCTCTGAGAGCAACGTCTCAAGCCCCACCAAGTGCCTCTTGAGATTGTCTGTACCGGTAAGCCACGCCCTTCGAGAGGGCTTACATTCGACCTGCGGGGGAGTTGCTCCCTCCTGAACAGTCCGCGCAAACGCGATAACTGTACGATTCTAACGCTGTTAACCCGACAGAGTATGCTCAGGGTGACTGCGGAATGCGACGGAAGGCTCGTGAAGAGTCTGTCCCTGCGCTTCCTGTTGCTCTGTTACCCTGAATGTTTGAATGCATGCCCTGTTTCTCCCTCTGTCTCTCCTTCTGCGGGAGGGACGGAGCGGAGCGCGGCGACACTCAGGGGGCGATCCGGTTGTAAACACGCAATTCAGGGATCAACTCGGCAGAGCACACTCACCCCCTAGAGTGTAACACAAAGTGTCAAATTGACGCAAAATCACGCGGGGGCTCGGGTGCAGCCAGAGGAGCAGGGGGCTGTTGGTCGCCGTTGCCGTTAGCTGCTTCTCAGCCCTGATACCTTCTCCACTTGGCGAAATCCCCGGATTGCATAGAATTGAGGATGTGGCAGAAAGCTGCCAATCATTCATCAGGAGCCTTCATGGAGAACGACCCCCTCACCGGTAAACGAGTCGTCATTCTGGGGCTGGCGCGGCAGGGGACGGCGCTGGCGAAATGGCTGTGTGGCATCGGCGCACGGGTCACTGTCAGCGACCTGCGCGCTGCCGACCAGCTGGCTGATACTCTCAGGGAACTGGAGGGGCTGGAGATCACCTACGTGCTGGGTGAGCACCCGCCGCGCCTGCTCGACGGAGCCGACCTGCTGTGTCTCTCCGGCGGCGTGCCGCTCGATGCGCCCATCGTGCAGGAGGCCATCCGGCGTGGAATCCCGCTCAGCAACGACGCCCAGCTCTTCATGGAGCGTTGCCCCTGCCACGTGATCGGCATCACCGGCTCGGCGGGCAAGACGACAACAACCGCCCTCGTCGGCGCGATGTGCGACGCCGCCGGGATGTTGGCCTGGGTGGGCGGTAATATCGGCAATCCGCTTATCTCCGACCTGCCCTATATTCGTCCGGACGATGTCGCCGTGATGGAGCTTTCGAGCTTCCAGCTTGAGATCATGACGGCCAGCCCGCACGTGGCCGCCATCCTGAA
>DRKO01000112.1 GCA_011051745.1 Chloroflexota bacterium
AGTAACCCGAACCTGAGCGAAAAGGGTTGTACTCCCGAGGCTTAGCGGAGTGGTTTTTCAAGGAGGCTGTAATTGTCTGAGAAGCAGGTGACACTGCCCATCACGGGGATGACGTGCGCGAACTGCGTCGCCACCGTTGAGAAGGGGCTGAAGAAACTGGACGGCGTGGATGATGTGACGGTCAACCTGGCGATGGAACGCGCGACCGTGATCTTCGACCCGGAGGTACTTTCGGAAGAAGACCTGATCCGGCGCGTCGAACAGACCGGCTACGGCGTGGCGACGGCCACAATTGAGCTGGCGATCACGGGGATGACGTGCGCGAACTGCGCCGCGACCGTCGAGAAGGGGCTGAAGAAACTGGACGGCGTGCTGGATGTCTCGGTCAATCTGGCGACCGAGAAGGCAAACATCACCTACGTTCCGGGGCAGGTCAGCCGCCGGGAGCTGGTCAAGCAGATCGAGCGGATCGGCTACGGGGTGGTCGAGGCGGACTCGGAGGAGGAACTGGAGGACGCCGAACGCGCCGCCCGCGAGGCCGAAATCCGGCGGCAGACGCGGCTATTTCTCATCGGCGCCCTCTTCAGCCTGCCGCTCTTCCTGATGAGCATGGCCCGCGACCTGAACCTGATCGGCGCGTGGGCACATGCCCCCTGGGTCAACTATCTATTCTGGGCGCTGGCAACGCCGGTACAGTTCTACGTCGGCTGGCAGTACTACGAGGGCGGCTATAAGGCGCTGCGCAACGGCTCGGCCAACATGGACGTGCTGGTCGCGCTCGGCTCCAGCGCCGCCTATTTCTACTCGGTCTTCGTCACGCTCGGCCTCGCGCCGGGGAGCGTCTACTTCGAGACGGCGGCGGTGATCATCACGCTGATTGTGCTCGGCAAGCTGCTGGAGGCACGCGCGAAAGGCCAGACGAGCGAGGCGATCAAGAAGCTGATGGGGCTGCGGGCCAAGACGGCGCGGATCGTGCGGGACGGCGAGGAAGTCGACGTGCCAATCGATCAGGTCGAGGTGGGCGACATCGTGATCGTGCGACCCGGCGAGAAAATCCCGGTGGACGGGGTGGTCGTCGAGGGGTACAGCGCGGTAGATGAGAGCATGATCACCGGCGAGAGTATGCCGGTGGACAAGAAGCCGGGCGATAAGGTGATCGGCGCGACGATCAACCGGCAGGGGTTGCTCAAGTTCGAGGCGACAGCGGTCGGGCGGCAAACGGCGCTGGCGCAGATCATCCGGCTGGTCGAGGAAGCACAGGCCAGCAAAGCGCCGATCCAGCGGCTGGCGGATCAGGTGGCGGCGGTCTTCGTCCCGGCGGTGATCGCGGTCGCCATCATCACCTTCCTGGTGTGGTACTTCGTGATGCCGGGCGTGACGCCCGATCTGGTCGGCGATCAGCCGTTTGTGCACGCGCTGATCCGGCTGGTGGCGGTGCTGGTGATCGCCTGCCCGTGCGCGATGGGGCTCGCCACACCGACCGCCGTCATGGTCGGGACGGGCCGGGGCGCGGAGATGGGCATCCTCTTCAAGAACAGCGCCGCGCTGGAACGCGCCCACAAGCTGACGGCGATCGTGCTCGACAAGACAGGGACGATCACAAAAGGGGAGCCGACCGTCACCGATGTGGTGGTGGCCCGCGTGCCCGTTCTGGCGGGGGCGGGAAACGGTTCTCCTGCCCCGCTCTCCGAAGACGAGGTTCTGCGGCTGGCCGCCAGCGCCGAGCGCGGATCGGAACACCCGCTGGGCGAGGCAATCGTGCGGGCCGCCGAGGAGCGCGGGATCGCGCTGGCCGAGCCGCAGGGGTTCAGCAGCCTGAGCGGGCGCGGCATTCAGGCCGAGATCGAGGGTCACCGGGTGCTGATCGGCAACCGCCGCCTGATGGAAGAGCAGAGCGTCCACCTGAACGGACTGACCGCCGAGGCGGAGCGGCTCCAGAACGAGGCCAAAACCGCGATGTGGCTGGCGCTCGACGGGCAGGCGGTGGGCGTGATCGCGGTGGCGGACACGATCAAGGAAGGCAGCAAAGAGGCCATCGAGGAGATGCACCGGCTGGGCCTGTACGTGGCGATGATCACGGGCGACAATCAGGCAACGGCGGCGGCCATCGCCCGCGAGGTGGGCGTGGATGCCGTCTTCGCCGAGGTGCTGCCCGCCGATAAGGCCCTCCATGTGCAGAAACTTCAGGAGCAGGGGCACATCGTCGGGATGGTGGGCGACGGGATCAACGACGCGCCCGCGCTGGCTCAGGCCGATGTGGGAATCGCGATCGGAACCGGCACGGACGTGGCGATGGAGACCGCCGATGTCACGCTGATGCGCGGCGATCTGCGGGCCGTGCCGCAGGCACTCCGGCTGAGCCGGGTGACGATCCGAACCATCAAGGAGAATCTGTTCTGGGCCTTCGGCTACAACACGATCCTGATCCCGGTCGCGGCAGGCGTGCTGGCTCCCTTCGAGTGGGCCCCGCCCATCCTGCGGGAGTTGCACCCGATCCTCGCCGCGTTCGCGATGGCGTTCAGCTCGGTGAGCGTGGTGACAAACTCGCTGCGGCTGCGGCGGAAGAAGATATGAGAGAGCGAGGTGCAGAAAGTGTACATTCGGGTAACCGAGCATCGGTTACGGACTCACATTCGAAAGGGTACAGAGTGACTTCTATCACGATCTTCTGGAGGCATGCCAATGAGCAGAGTTAACTGGACACAGATACTTATTTTTGGCGGTGTGGTTTTGCTGGCGTTTGTGCTGGGCGTGGGGCTGCTGGGGGCGGTTGTGCGCCCCTGGGGCGGCTGCTGCGGTGGAGGACTTTTCGGCGGCTGGGGAATGATGGGCGGCGGCATGATGTGGCCCGGCACATGGGGCCGGGGCATGATGGGCGGTGGCTTCGGACTCCTCGGCTGGCTGGGCGTGATCATCGCCTGGCTGACACGGCTGGGTATTCTGGCCCTGCTGGTGGTCGGCGTTCTGTGGCTGATCCGGGCCGTCGGGCAGAGCGGGGGAGCGACGGTGGCGACCACACCCGCCGCCGCGCCCAAGGCTGAGACGGGTAAAACCTGCCCGGCCTGCGGCAAACCCGTTCAGGATGACTGGCAGGTCTGCCCGTACTGTGGAGGAGCGTTAAAGTGATGCATGGAGACGATAGACAGGGCAACGGTCGCCGGTGGGCGTTCATGATCGGCGCAGCCGTGCTGATAGGGCTGGTGCTCGCGGGGGTGTATGTGGCACTGCTGCGTCCCCTCGCCGGAGTGCCGGGTGGCGAGTTCAGCTCCAACGGGGAGCAGATTTTCTTCACGGCCACCAGCCAGCGCGGGACCCCCATCACCGCCGATATGGGCGGGGGGCCGATGATGGGCGGCATGATGTTCGGCGGGTCGCTGTCCTGCGCCTCCTGTCACGGGCCGGATGGCCGGGGCGGGGAGTTGCAGATGATGGGCCGGAGCATCGAAGTGCCGGATATCCGGTGGGAAGCCCTGACCTCGGAAGAGCACGGCGCGGAAATGGAACACGAGTCGTACACCGAGGAGACCATCCGGCAGGCGATCACGCAGGGAGTAGACCCGGCGGGTGAGCCGCTCAACTGGCCCATGCCGCGCTGGTCTATGAGCGAGGAAGACCTCGACGACCTGATCGAGTATCTGAAGACGCTGGAATGATGATCGGTGCTCCCCGCACGCGGGGAGGAAGTGTCACTCTCAGCAACCAGAAACAAGGAGGTTTGAGCGATGGCTAAAGTGTGGGACGTAGTATGTGGAATGTCCGCCGAGAAGGGGGAATGGGAGTCGAAAGCGGAGTACAAGGGCAAGACCTACTACTTCTGCTGCGACGGCTGCAAGGGCGCGTTCGAGAAGTCGCCGGATTACCATCTGGAGAACTTCGCCGAGGAGCACCCCGGCGTGGATCCGACCCCGGAAGGGTAGCAGAGACGCCGGTCCCTGATGGAAGGTCCCCTCACACGGTTGAGGGGGCCTTTAATTTCTGCTCGATCCCTTTTTCATGCCTTCTTTATATCGGGTTGCATCTTTAAGGGTATACTCAGCATCAAAATTGTTGATGGGCGAGTCTGCTGGAAGTTATTCCATCAGGTGGGACGTTATCTGTCAATTGAGGTAGGGAGATGGTTGTTCAGTATACGCCTTATGTGCTGCTTGCGCTCCTCTCGGCGGCGATTTCGGTGGGGGTTGCCATCAGGGTCTGGCAACGCCGACCGGGGCCGGGGGTGGTTCCCCTCACGCTGATGGTGCTGGGCGCGGCGTGGTGGTCGCTGGGGTACGCGCTGGAAATCTCCACGCCCGACCTGGAGACGCAGGTTCTCATCGCGAACCTTGAGTACCCCGGCATCGCGACCATTCCGGTGATGTGGTTTGTCTTCGTTCTGGAGTACACCGGACGGGGGAAGAAGTGGCTGAGCCGGGGGACAGTGGCCCTGCTGCTGATCGTCCCCTTCCTGACAATCGTGATGGCCCTGACGAACGACTATCATCATCTGTTCCGGGTCAGCGTTACGGCGGTGACGGAGGGGCCTTTCCCGACGTTTAAATCGGTCTACGGCCCGTTCTTCTGGGTGCATACGGCTTACTCCTACCTGATGCTCACGCCCGGAACGATCCTGCTGATCGTCACCGCGCTGCGTATGCCGAAAATCTACCGGCGGCAGGCGATCACGCTCCTGATGGGCGCGGGCCTGCCCTGGATCGCCAACATTCTTTATGTCACCGGACTGGGGCCTATCCCATCTCTGGACATGACGCCCTTCTCCTTCAGCCTGGCGGGGCTGGCGCTCGGCTGGAGCCTGATCCGCTACCAGTTGATGGACGTTGTGCCGGTTGCGCGGGATATCATCA
>DRKO01000113.1 GCA_011051745.1 Chloroflexota bacterium
AAGTGCTGAACGCGGCTTCCGGCTCTGAAGCCCTTGAGATCGCCGCCGCCCGGCAGCCCGACATCATCCTCCTTGATGCCACGCTTTCCGCCTCCGGTGGCATCGAGACGTGCCGCCGCCTGCGCCACACCGGGAGTCTCGCTTCCATCCCGATCCTGCTGTTCACAGGCCATCACCTCCCCGAGAGTTGTATCGAGGGGCTGGCGGCAGGGGCCGATGGTTGCCTGACCGAACCGTTCGACGCCGACGATCTGGAGAGGCGCATACAGGCGTTGCTGGGGCAGCAGGACCCCCTCGAACAGGGGAAACGTCTGTTTGAGGAGATCGCCCACATGACGCTGGCGGTCCTCTCCTGCGATCTGGTCTGGCTGCTCACCCTTGATACCCGGCAGCAGAAGCTTGTCACTCAGGCGCTGGCAGCCGCAAAAGGGGAAGAGGCCACTCGCTACTTCAGGGAGAGGATCGCTGCCAGACGCAGGGAGCTCACCCTGCCTCTCAGGCCGGAGGACAGCCTGCTGGCGGAGGTGGCCTTGAGCGGTGTCGCCGAGTTCAACCTGCCGCTCTCTGATTTCCGGGCGAGAGAGCGGCGCGAGGTTTACGAGGCCTGCCGGAACCTCGATCTGTTCTTCATCTCCCTGATCCCTCTCCGGCTTGCCGGTGTGCCTCTGGGTGTGCTGGCGCTGGGCGGCCATGAGCCACTCGACACGAAGAGCCAGGGCGGACGCTCGGCGCTGGCGGCTGTCACCTCGCAGGCTGTGCTGGCGGTGGAGAACGCCCGCCTTGTCCGGCGCCTGAGAGAGCGAGAGGCGGAGGCCGACCGTGACCGGGCGTTTCGCCAGATGTTGCTGGACACAATGGGAGATGGCCTGCTGGTGTACGACACATCCGGGCAGGTTCACTTCGCCAATCAGCGCCTGGCGCAGATAACCGGCTACGAGCGGGAGGCTCTGAAGGGACTCCAGCTTGAGGAGCTTTTCCCGCCTGCCGAGCGTGAACGGCTGCGCGACGTTCTCGCCCGCGCCCGGCATCTCTCCACCATCTCTTTCGAGGCCAACCTGCTCCGCGCCGACGGCACGACGTTGCCCGTGCTGGCCGTCCAGCGTCATAACCCCCTGCCCGCCGAAGGCCACCGCAGAGAGATGGTGATGGTGATCACAGACCTCAGCAGGCAGAAGGAGCGGGAGGAGATGCTCGCCCGCCAGCGGGATCGCCTCGCCGCCCTGAACCGGGCCACGCAGGCCATCGGCTCGACGCTCTCCCTCGACAGAGTGATGAACCTGATCCTTCACGAGGCCCGGCACGCCCTTGATGCCGATCATGCCTTCATTCTGCTGCTGGCCCCGGACAGAGACGAGTTGATCTTTCAGGCCGTGATCGGCCCACCGGTGGGGCAGGTACAGAGCAGGCGGCTTCCCCTCTCCGGGGAACAGTTGCCGCTCACCGACCCCGCCGCCGACCCGGATTTCCACCGGAAAGTCGAAGCCCTGATAGGCGTCAGGACGCACTCGGCGCTTTCCGCCCCTCTGATGGTGCAGGGAGAGAAGATCGGCGCGCTGACGGTCCTGGATCGGAGAGAAGGGACGTTCGACCGGGACGACGCCGACATTCTGGCGGTGCTGGCCCGCTCGGCGGCCATCGCCCTCAAAAACGCTCATCTGTACTCCCTCCTCGCGAAACGGGCCACCCAGATGGAACAGGCTTACAACAGGCTTCAGGAAGCGGAGCGCGTCCGTGAAGAGGTGATTCAGAACGTCTCCCACGAATTCCGCACCCCTCTGGCCCTGATCGTGGGATACATCAACCTCCTGCTCGAAGGCGAACTGGGCAGCCTGAACGAGGAGCAGGAGCGGGCGCTCCAGATGATCAGTCACCGGAGCTGGCAGCTTACCAACCTGGTGGAAAGCCTGCTCACCGCCCGCCACCTGTCCACCGGACAACTGGAACTGGCCCCCACCTCTCTCGCAGAACTCGCCATGATGTCGGTCGAGACCATGCGAGAGATCGCCCGACGAAGGGGGATCGAGATCGTCACCCGCTTTGATGGCGGTCTTCCAGAGATCATCGCGGACAGGGGGCTGCTTCTGGAGGTGTTCGACAACCTGCTGGGCAACGCGATCAAGTTTTCCCCCAACGGGGGAACGATCACCCTCACGATCCGGGAACTGGAGACGGCTGTCCAGGTCTCCATCGTTGATCAGGGGATCGGCATCCCTCCTGAGGAGCAGGAAAAGATCTGGGATCGCTTCTATCAGGTTGACGGAACGACAACCCGTCAGTATGGTGGTATGGGGCTTGGCCTTTCAATCGTCAAACGGATCATCGAAAAACACGGTGGCCGCGTCTGGGTGGAGAGCGAGCCGGGTCGGGGCAGCACTTTCTCCTTCATCCTGCCCCGGAACACCGCCCCGCCCGCCTGACATTCGGACAGAAGGGGAGGAGACCGTAAGCACATGGCACTCATCCAGCTACACACCATCCTGGGGCGGGCTTTCATGCTCTTTGCCGGGCTGATGGCCCTGCTGGGGGGCTTTACGCTGCTGAGGCGACGGGAACCGGGCGGAGACTTCTGGGGAGCGGTTGTGATCGGCGAGGGGCTGATCGCCGCTCAGGTGCTCGTCGGGCTGGTGCTCCTGCTCCGGGGCGGCTGGCCTGCCCGCCCGCTTCACTTTGTATACGGGGCGCTCTGCCTGTTGATGTGGCCCGCCGTGTTCGCCTTCACTCAGGGGGAGACAGGGCGGCGGGAGATGCTGTTCTGGACGCTGGCGAGCGCTGCCCTTGCCGCGCTGGCGTGGCGTGCCATCGCAACCGGCGGCCTCTGAGCGGTGGCCGCTGAAGGGTCGGCGGAGAAGAACGGCATGAGCAGGAAAACTGGCGCCCCGCTCGAAGGCATCAAACTGATCCTCTTTGATCTGGATGGCACGCTCCGCCGATACCGCCCGACCTGCCATGAAACCCTCGTTGCCCTTGCCGGAGAACTGGGGTACACTTTCGCCGCTCAGGAGCAGCAGGCGGGGTTGCGCTGGAGCCATGCCTACTGGGCCGATCATGAGCAGATCGCGCTTGATCAGCAGCGGCTGGCCGACGATCGGGCCTTCTGGATAAACTATATTCGCCGCTATCTTGAGGCCATGCGGCTCCCCGCAGATCAGCTCGCCGCCGTCACCGGGAAAGTGGGGGAACGCTTTCTGGAGGAGTACAGGCCGGAGGCGGTTCTGGCCCCCGGAGCCAGGGAGGTGATGTGGCATCTCCGGTCAAAACATCTCATGCTGGGGCTGTTATCCAACCGACAGGAGCCCCTGACCGGAGCAGCGATTGAACTTGGCATTATCGAATATCTCGACTTCACACTGGCAGCCGGTCAGGCCGGTTGCCGCAAGCCTGATCCGGCTATCTTCCGGCAGGCCCTTGAACTCGCAGGACATGTTTTACCGGAGGAGACGATCTACGTAGGGGATAACTATTACACAGATGTCATCGGAGCACGGAGGGCAGGCGTGCACGCCGTCCTGCTGGATGAGCACGACGCCTTCGCCCCTCTGGCAAAAGATTGCCTGGTAATCCGCCAGTTACCCGAACTGGCTCATCTGATACCTTAACGTGGAGGTCAGGTGCTATGAGAGGGTGGAGTGGAGAGAAATCTTCCCGCGTTTTCGGTCCCGGATACGAAGAGGACTGGCTCCTCGAAGAGGAAGAAGAGGAATGGGGCTACCCCGACGAAGAGGACTGGGACGAGGAGTACGATTGGGACGACGAAGACGATTGGGATGACATGGACGACTGGGACGACGAAGACGACTGGGAGGATTACTAAACCCGGACACAGAAAGGCGATTCCAGCCACCGACTAAGGAGCCGATCACAGGGTTGATCGGCTCCTTAATTTACAGCAGGGCGATCAATCCTCATCCTCACCCCCGGCGTCCTCCGTCCCATCGGTGAAAAGGCCCAGTTCGATGGCCTCATCCATCGAGAGAGCCTCCTCGCTGAGGACATCCCGATCGGTTCCGGCGTCCTCCCAGAAGCTATCCAGATCGTCGAAGGCCTCCAGATCGGCTTCCAGACTCTCCAGATCGAGCTCCAGAACGGGGACTTCCGCCTCCGCTCCATCCCCCCCGCCCGTATCCATATCCGCCGCTGTGGCGGCTTCCGGCGCAGCTTCGAGGGCAGACTCCGCGAGAGGACCGTCCCCGGCATCCGCCGGAGCGTCAGCCGATTCTGTTCCGGCCTGTCGGGCTTCCTCGCTCCGGGCGGGGGCCTCCCTCTCAAGCAGAGCCCGCAGTTGCAGCACCGCTCGCTGGCCGTAGCGCAGCACAGCCCCGATCTGCTTCTGGCTACCGCCGGGGAAGAGGATGATCAGGAAGA
>DRKO01000114.1 GCA_011051745.1 Chloroflexota bacterium
GTCCGCCGTATCAAAAAAGTTGATACCCGCCTCAAACGCCCGATTCATGATGGCGTGCGAAGTGGGTTTATCTGCGCTCCAGCCGAAGGTCATCGTCCCCAGACAGAGCTCAGACACTTTCAATCCGGTTCGGCCAAGAGTCCGGTAGTGCATGCTTTCGCTCCTTATCTTCCCGCAAAGAAGAGCTCACAGACCAGAGGGAACTACAACGCCTCGGACAACCCCGGAACGGTGGAAGGCCACTCCCCAGCATCCTGAAAAGCCCTGATCTCCGCCCTGATCAACTGGACAAGCTGGAGGGTCAGCGTGTCTTCCGGATCCCAGAGCAAATGTTCAAACCGCTCCGAAAGCTCCGAAAGACACATGAAATAAAGCTGCAGAGGTTCGATTCCGGCCAGACGCTCTTCAAACTCCTTTACCCGTTCAGCCCATGCCGCTCGCCGCCGGGCAAGCAGTTCTTCAACCTCCGCCGCCAGCAGGGTGGCCGGGGAATTGCTATGAATGAGATGCAGAATGGGAGCGGGGGACGTCAGGACACAGAGCGTGTAATCCTGCTCCATGGTGACTTCTACCTTCCCTCCGAAAGAGAACGCCTGCACCGTCTTCTGAACCCGATCCCACGAGCTGATCCTTCCTGCGCACAGCCTCTGATGCCTGCTGGCCCGCCACGGGTGATAGAGTGTCAGCATCTCTATTCCCCCATGGCGGGAAACAACAGGAAGACGCACATGTGTGGGATCAAAATGGCGTCCGGTCGGCTTTGAGCGCAGGACGAAGTCCAGGCGGGGATGCCCCGGCGATGTGGGTCGCTCCTTTGGGTAGAACCGATATCCGTATTCGGCAGGGTCCGGCAACTCTACACCTCTTCTCTACAGGAAAGAAAACAGGTCTCAATTTCTGCTTATTCGTCCGCGCGGGCAAGCAGCGCCCGCACAGCTTCAACTTCAGGCCCGGATATGCCCAGAGCGGCCAGTACATCAACCTCTCCGGCGATGATAAGCTGCCCCAGCCCGGAATGCTGCCACATTTTGAGATCCTCCTCAAGCGGAGAGCCTATGATATCCTCCCGGACGATCTTCCCGTCGGCCATCACCAGCACACGGTTCATCTGACGGGCTACGGCCAGGTCGTGTGTGACCACCAGAAAAGTAGTCCCCTGGCTCTCGTTCAGGTCGCGAATCAGATCCATCAACTCCTGCCCAGCAGTCGTGTCAAGGTTGCCCGTTGGCTCATCGGCCAGCACGAGCGACGGCTCGTTAGCCAGCGCCCGCGCGACGGCCACCCGCTGCCGCTGGCCCCCGGAAAGCTGGTTCGGCAGGTGGTTCATCCGATCGGCAAGCCCCACCAGCTCGAGCAACTCCTCCGCCCTCCTGCGACGAGCACGGGGCGGGGCATACCCCATCATAGGAATCTCGACATTCTCCCGTGCCGTCAGGGTCGGGATCAGATTGTGCAGCTGAAAGACAAAGCCAACTGTTCTGGCCCGGAATGTGTCCTTATCCCGCACAGTGGCCAGGTCCTGCCCGTTAACAAACACCTGCCCGCTGGTAGGCACATCCAGAGCGCCGATCATGTTGAGCAGCGTGCTCTTTCCGCTCCCGCTCGGCCCCATGACGGCCACCAGTTCACCGGCTGAAACCCGGATATTGACACCATCCAGAGCCCGTATCTCGGCCCCGTCGCCATAGACACGCGTCAGGTCGCGCGTCTCCACAATCCACTCAGGTGTCGTCATCATATCTGACCTTTGCCGCTACCCAAGCTGCCAGAGTCCCGTTATTCATAGCGCAGAGCCTCCACCGGCTGCAGGCGCGTTGCCCGATAGGCGGGGTAAAGCCCGCCCACCAGCCCCAGCAGGAGGGCGATCACAATGGCCCGGGCGAAGACATCCCACGCCCACACCGGGCTGAGAGCGTCTCCGACAAAGGGGGCCAGCCTCAGCAGAGCGTTTAAGAAGAATGCCACGCCGATCCCGACAACCCCGCCGACCAGCCCCAGGATGGAAGACTCGCGCAGGATCAGGCCCAGGACAAACCGGCGTCGCCAGCCCAGCGCTCTCAGCACGCCGATTTCCCGTGTGCGCTCCAGGACGGCCATCAACATGGTGTTCATGACACCGGTTCCCCCGACCAGGATCGCCATAACGGAGATACCATTGAGGATCGCGTACATATTCTGAATATCCGGGATCTGCTCGGCAAACTCCCCTGAGAGGGTCGCGTATACCTCTGGAAACCGGCTATTTATCTCCTCAACCACCGCTTCTGCCTGTGAGGGATCGTACAGATCAACGGCGAAGAGGGTAACCTTGCGGGGACGCCCGGAGAGAGTCTGAGCGTCCCGCAGCGTCACGACACCTCCCAGCTCCTCCCAGTGGGTCCCCGACTCAAAAATTCCCACGATATTGAATCGCCGCCCGCTGAGCGTAATAACATCCCCAACCCCCAGATTGAGCGCCTCCGCCATGGCCCGGCCCAGCATGATCTCCCGGTTGCTGGTTATACGCCGCCCCTCCACGATGTTGAAACGCTCAATGGCTGGCTCGCGGGGAGCATAGCCCTGAATGACAAAGTACGCCGTCTGCGGGTATGCGGTGGCGGTGACCAGCATCCCGCTAACGTCTCTAACCTCCGGCAGGGCGGCGATCCTGTCGCCTATGCGCTGGTCAATCACGGCATAGCCAAGATCGGCAGCCTCAGCCTGGCGCACCATAACTTCGGCCCCGCCCGTTATCTCCGTCATAACCTCGATCATGCCCCGGCTTTGCGCGTCCAGCACCATGATCGCCCCGACCGTAATTCCAATTGCGCCCAGCGTGAGGAGAGTGCGCACCTTGCGACGCCACAGGCTCTGTACCGCCATTCCCCCGATCGGGAGCCGCCCTGAATCGCTGCCTGCCATGCCGCCTTCATAGCGCAACGCCTCGATGGGTTCAAGGCGTGAGGCTCGCCAGGCCGGGTATAATCCTCCGACCAGCCCCAGCACCAGAACGACAACGAACGCCTGCAGGAGCAGACTGGGCCGGATGTTGCCCGTCGTCGCGCCGAAAGCGCTCACCACATCCGAAACGCTCAGGAGGGCCAACCAGCCGAGGCCAACACCGACCACCCCGCCCAGCAGCCCAACCGTCACCGACTCTTCCAGGATCATACGGAGCACACGCTGGCTGCGCCATCCAACGGCCCTCAGCACTCCTATCTCTCTCGTGCGCTCAAAGACCGACATCAGGTGAGCATTCATCATCCCAACGCCACCGATGATGATCGCCAGCGCCGCGATGGCCCACATATAGCCACGCGTGATGCTTCCCATTAACTGCCGATCGGCCAGATCCTCCGTGGTCGAGAGCCCCAGGTTCGGCCAGCGCCGGGCGACACGCTCCTCAAGCCGATCGCGCGGAGCCTGACTCTTAAGCTGGATGTAGAACAGGCTGACCTGACGGGGTTTCCCCAGCAGCTCCTGAGCATCCCGTAGCCGGATCACTGCCCCGCCTTCTTCGAAGGCATCACCGGTCTGATAGATGCCGACGACCCGGAACGGACGGCCCGCCACCCTGATTGTGTCTCCAACGCTCTTGTTGAGCGCCTCGGCAGCAGCCGAGCCAAGCAGAAGCGGCGTGCCGTGCATGGCGTCCGCCTCGCGGCTGTAAAGTGCCACCCCTTCCACGATCTGGAATCGCTGGAGGATAAAGCTGCCCTCCGGGTAGCCAAACACAAAGAAGTAGGGCATATCCTCAGCCTGAATGATGCCCTGGATCATCCCGCTCACTGCGGACACCTCAGGCATGGCGATCAGCTCTTCCCCGATCGACTCATCAACCGTGCTCAGGCTGATGTCCATGGCGTTGGGGTCGCTCAGGATAAGATCGGCCTGACTGCCTGAGAGAATGGTGTCATAACCGGCTTCCAGTCCATCGGCCAGAGCTCCCAGCGCAATGATCGCCGCCACTCCAATGCCGATGCCGAGCACGGTAAGTAACGTGCGACCCTTTCGACGGAGAAGGTTCTTGAATACCATACCGCGCTTCTATCCCAATGGCTTGGCTCCGGCAGCAGACAGAATGACACTCAGATACTATCCAGGACAGGGGAGGATGGCAATAAGTTCCCCCCTGCGGACAGGCGACTGGGCATTGATTGCACCCGCTCAATGTGATACTCTATAAGCCAATCAGCGATGCCTCAACACTGAAACCTGCTACGGACCTGACAGCCTATGTTCAAAACGCCCAGCACGCCGGATTTCCACAAACTTGATCTCCGTATCGTCCCGCTCGGCAAACTGATACCGCACGAGATGTACGATATCCACCGCGCGACGCCCCTGCTGGATCGTCTCTGTGACGACGGCATTCTGAAGAACCCGCCTGTGGTGGCTCCAATGGGCCCGCCGGATGACCACTTCGTAATCCTCGACGGCACGAATCGGGTGATTGCGCTGGATATTCTTTCTGCACCCCATATGCTGGTTCAGGTAGTGGATTATGAAAGCACCCAGGTAGAGCTACAGACCTGGTATCATGCCGTCTCAGGACTCAGCGTGCAGGAGTTTGAGAGACGTATCCGCTCTCTTCCGGGGCTGGAGATAGGCGTGACGGATGACATTGTCCATGCCAGAGCAGAACTGGCCCGCCGCGCCATCCTTGTCTACTACGTTCTGCCTGATGGGGAGGTAGTGACCCTGGCCGGTGGAGGGCTGGATATCAAAGAGCGCACCCGGCTTCTCAACAGGATCGTTGACACATACATTCAGGAGTGCCACCTGAATCGCACCAACACGGACGAGATAGACGAACTGCTGAAGAGATACCCGCGTATGACTGCAACCGTTGTCTTCCCACACTACGAGCCGGTCGAGATCCTCGATCTGGCGCGCAGCGGTCTGCGTGTACCGGCAGGCATCACCCGTCACGTCATTCACGGGCGGGCCCTGCGGCTGAATTACCCTCTGAAGAAGCTATACAGCAATGAGCCGCTCGAGCAGAAAAACAGAGAACTGGCCGAGTGGGTACAGGCCCAGTTCAGTAAAAAGCAGGTTCGTTATTACGCTGAGGCGACATATCTGTTTGATGAATGATGGTCCCTGACGGGAAATGGGGAAGGGGGAAAGCCGTCCATAGAGCCTCACCAACGGGACGTTGGCCGTCAGCATGCCTGGGGATTGGTTTTCTCCGGACGCATCGCTTATAATCCGTCCTATGGAGCTGAATTTCATCACCGATCCAGAGCTTGTGCCCAGGCCCCGTGAGGAGATCCGCATCGAGGCGCTCTCTCTGACGCCCTATGAGGATGGACGGCGCATCCGAGTTAACATCAAGATCACGCCCTTCTCCCCTTTTGACCGTCCCAATTTGGAGATCACAGCCTTTGATCCGGCTGGTGACGAGATCGCCTCAATGAGCGTTATTGGGAGCATA
>DRKO01000115.1 GCA_011051745.1 Chloroflexota bacterium
CCTACCAGTACATCATCGCCTCGTTCAACGAAGCAGGGGAATCACCGGCCACGACCTGCTGGCAGATCACACTGCCGCCCTGCCCCCCGACGCTTGAGGCCGAACTCACAACCGGAGCCGAGAACAGCTACAACTTCCTGCTGGGGGAGCGCAGTCCAAGCAGCGATTTCTACGTGGGGCTGACGCCGGAGGGAATGGCGCGGTTCATGGCCGATCAGGCCGGGCAGCAGGGGCTGTTCGAACTGGGGCCGACCGACGAGAGCGTCCCTCTGCACCGGATCACCATGCCGCCCGATCCGGTCTACGTGCAGGACGGCCTGCCGCTGAAGGCCGGGCAGCGCTATGTGGCGAGAGCACGCAACGGCGTGAGCCTCGTCATCTTCGATGTGGTGGACGTGGGGAGCGCGATCACGCTCTCCTACGCGGTCTGGAATCCGGGAGACGTGATCGAGAGCGGCCCGTGCGAGGGTGCGGGCGTGCCGGGGTATGTGCCGGGCGGCCCCTGCATCTCAGGCGATAACCTCTGTGACCCCACATGCGTGGAGCCGGAGGAGGATCAGATCGGGCAGACGACCGAGACCGGAAATCGGGAGGAGAATTGCGATGAGGTGTGCGGCCCGGGAGGCGATGTAGCAGAGTGCTACGAATGCCTGGGGACTGTGCAGGAGGACGGAACAACCTACACCTCCACCGATGAAGACTGCGAGGATGAGCCCTGTATCCCGGGGGACGATGTCTGTAACCCGCTCTGCGAAGACTCCGGCGAAGACGAGTGCGACTTTGTGGCCCATTTTGGCGATGTCGAGTACTGCTGCCGCTTCTTCGAGGACGGGAGCGGGAAAGAGTGCTGGCCGCTGGACGACCCGGACTGTGACGAAGGCGGGACGCCGCCTCCTCCCTGCGTGTGCGGGGACGGGGTGTGCAACCCGAACTGCGAGAACACCGACCTGTGCTCACAGGATTGCCCGTGCGTGGACGATGGCGTCTGTGAGCCGGGCGAAGGCTCACAGTGCCGCGATTGCGGCGAGACGGGCGGCGGCTGCGGCAACCCCTGCACCGACTCCTCACAGTGCCAGAGCGGGCTGGCCTGCGCCAGTGGCGTCTGCTGGGATGCCTGCACCTGCGGTGGCGACTGTGGCGAGTGCGCATGTACGCAGACCTGCGTTTACTGGTATAACACCGGAAACCAGAGAGTCTGTGGTCAGTATGAATGGCGGGACTGCAACGGCGACCCCTGCACCCCGTGACCACGCCGGGTATCCCGCTATCAATCAGCCGGACCCTGCCGACTCGGTCGGCAGGGTTCTCTTTCCCCCCGCCGCTTCATGAAAAATTCCTGAAAAAGCCCGCCCCCCGCCATAGTCTGATGCCCTCCTCCGCTGGCACAGAATCCCACAATTTTTATACAATGGCAGATGCAGACACGGGAACAGCGCCCGGTCTCATCACACGAACGCACGACATCACATCTACGGAGGCCCGAAAGATGGATACAATACGTATCAGCAAGCGGTTTCTCAGGTCTGCGTCACTGGGCTTCACTCTTGTTATCTTCCTGCTAATTTTCGTCGCCCTCAGCGGTTGCAACCTCTCCAGGCCGAAGGAGCCCAGCGTCGAGGTTCCTTCGGAAGAAATCGCCACCGGCGGCGGTGGCGAGGAGGCCGCTGGCAGCAGCGGGAGCACGGAGGAAACGGAGGAACAGGAACTCGTTCCCCCTGCTCCGCCCGCTAACATCGAGGCCGACCACATCGCCATCTACGACGTGCCCCTTGTCTGGGAGGACAACAGCGACAACGAAGATGGCTTCCACATCTACCGCCGCCGGATCGACATCCTGAGTGAGCCGATCCGCGTGGGCACGGTCGGGAAGGACCGGACGGTCTTCCTCGACGGCGATACCTACTGCGGGGCGACCTACCAGTACATCATCGCCTCATTCAACGAGGCGGGCGAGTCGCCGTCCACCGCCTGCTGGCAGATCACGCTGCCGCCCTGCCCGCAAACGCGGGTGATGCGTCTGGGGAGCGGCGTTGAGCGGGGCCGGAACTTCTTCACCGGCGCGCTGGGCGAGACCGCCGATTTCTACATGGGCTTCTCGCCGGAGGGCCAGCTTCTCTTCCTGGCCGATCAGGAAGGACAGGGCGGGCTGGTGGATGTGGGTAACGTGGGCACGACCCCGCTGCACCATGTGGCCCTGCGCACCGAGCTGATGGAGCCGTACTACATCCGGGACGGCATCCCCGCTGTTCAGGGGCACACTTACGTTGCGCTGGCGCGGGATGGCGTCTCGTTGATCGTCTTCACGCTCAGCGAGATCGGCGATCCCTCCGTCCTTGAATACATCATCTGGCAGCCGGGCCGCCTGATCCAGAGCGACACGTGCCAGAGTGTGCCGGGGCTGACGCCCGGCGGGCCGTGCGTCAGCGGCGATGGCGTCTGCGACCCGACCTGTGTTCCAGAGGAGGGACGGATCGGCGAGCCGTATCCGGAGGACGAATTCGAGGACGAGTTCCTGCAGGGGAACCTGACGACCGCTCCTCCCATGAGCCGCCGCGACGGGGGCGGGCTGTTCCGCTTCAGCCTGCGGTTGCCGTTCTTCCAGGAGCCGGAGCCGCCGCCGACACACATGGAATTCACGCCGCCGCCCGATGAGCCCACCTACACCGAAGAGGACTACGACTGCGGCTATCAGCCCTGCATCAACGGCGATGACATCTGCAACCCGCTCTGTGACTACGGCGACCCCTCCGAGGTGGAGTATCTCGATCAGGAGTTCGCCGCCCAGACGCACTACTCGCCCAGCTTCGACTCCGACTGTGCGCCCGATCCCTGCAACAGCTACGACGGCGTGTGCGATCCTTACTGTCAGGAAAACCCGGAGGATGAGAACCCTGAGATAGAAACCCCCGACCTGACCTCCCGCACCGACCGCGATTGCAGCGAGCCCTGCGAGGAAGATAACTTCTGCTCGCCCAACTGCACGCCGTTCCCCGACCC
>DRKO01000116.1 GCA_011051745.1 Chloroflexota bacterium
CGGCGTGGCCGAACGAATGGTAAGCGTGGTGGCCGGATCAACCTTTGTCATGCGCTCATTGTAACAGAGCCGGTGAGCGCTGGCAACGCTGCACGCTGCCCCGGCCAGGAGCCCCTCCACGTGCCAGGGGCAACTTTGCGGGTGGCTTCCCCCGATGGTATAATCCGACCCCGACAGGACCCCTGTATCAGGGGTCTGAATTTCTACATTCCGGGTGGATGAGCCCATCTGAGGAGCACACCTCTGGTGTTTACCCCGCTTGATTGGCTGCTCAGCCTGTTCTCGTTGGATATCGGCATTGACCTCGGCACGGCTAATACACTGGTCAGCGTGCGGGGCCGGGGCATCGTCATCAACGAGCCATCCTGGGTTGCCATTGAGAAGAAAACGCGAAAAGCCCTCGCCATCGGCGCGGAAGCACGCCAGATGGTGGGCCGTACGCCTGCGAACATCATCGCCATCCGTCCCCTGCGGGATGGCGTGATCTCTGAATTTGAGATCACGGAGGCAATGCTGGAATACTTCATCGGCAAGGCGCACGAACAATCCTTCGTCCCCCTGCCCCGCCCCAGGGTTGTCGTCGGCATCCCAAGCGGCGTTACAGAGGTGGAGAAGCGGGCCGTCTACGACGCCACCATGTCCGCAGGCGCACGAGAAGCGTTCCTGATCGAGGAGCCGATGGCGGCGGCCATCGGGGCCGGACTGCCGATCACCGAGAGCCGGGGCAGCATGATCGTGGACATCGGCGGGGGCACGACGGAGGTAGCCATCTTCTCGCTGGGCGGGATCGTGATCAGCCGCTCGATCCGCGTCGCCGGGGATGAGATGGACGAGGATATCATCCAGTACATGCGCACCAAGTACAATCTCCTGATCGGGGAGCGCATGGCGGAACGGGCCAAGATTCAGGTCGGTTCGGCCTATCCCCTGCCGGAAGAGCGCATGATCACAATGCGAGGGCGCAATCTGGTTACCGGCCTGCCGGAGGCGGTTGAAGTTTCCTCAATTGAGATGCGCGAGGCGCTGGCCCCGACCGTGCAGGTGATCGTGGACACGATCAAGGATGCACTGGACGAGACGCCCCCTGAACTCATCTCCGACCTGATGGAAAGCGGCATCTGCATGGCGGGCGGCGGCTCGCAACTGGCGGGGCTGACGGAGCGTCTCTCCGAGGAGCTGAATATGCGCGTCTGGCTGGCCGAGGATCCGATGACGTGCGTGGCGCGTGGTGCGGGGCGCGTGCTGGAGGATTACGACAACCTGCGCCGCCTGCTGGTCGGCCTGCACAGGGGGAGCACACATCACTGATCCCCCGAATTCTCACCCTCACGTTCCCTTGACGCTGGGGCGTGGCCTCTGTATCTTTACAGGAGGCCGCGCCTGATTTTTTAAGAGGTAAACAGTGCTGGACGGTGGTAATCGGTAGATATATATGCGCCGTGAGCAGAATCGCCTGTTGACGCTCGGAATACTGATCATCGCTGCCCTGGGGGTGCTCGTCGTGGGCGGGCGCTCTGGAGGGTTTCGCCCGCTCGTCACGGCGGTGATGGCTCCTCTCTCGCCCGTTGCCCGCCTGATGAGCGACGGAAGCGAGTCGGTGATCGCGCTGGAAGAGGAAGGGGAGGACATCGCCACCCTGCGCGAGCGGAATCGTGAGCTTGAGCGCATCGTGGCGGAGCTTCAGGTTGAGATCGTCCGCCTGCGCGAGATCGAGCAGGACTACTACCGTCTCAGCGAACTGGTGAACTATGCGGCGGAGCACCCCGATCAGGACCTGGTTACCGCCCGCGTCGTGGCACGTGACACGAGCGGCTATCTGCGCTGGATCATCATCAATCGCGGCACACGCGATGGCGTTCAGGTCGGGAATCCGGTCATCAACGAGGTGGGGCTGGTGGGCCGGGTGGAGAGCGTGGCGGCCAACGCGGCCTGGGTGCGGCTGGCGATTGATCCGGCCAGCGCGGTCAACGCCCGGTTGCAGAACACGCAGGCGGAGGGAACAGTAATCGGGTTGCTTCAGGGTGGGCTGCGCATGGAGCTTATCCCACAGGAGGCGCTTGTTGAGACCGGCGACCTTGCTCTGACCTCCGGGCTGGGGGGCGGATTCCCTCCCGACATCGTGATCGGGCAGGTGACGAGCGTCCGGCAGCAACAGGCCGCCCTCTTTCAGGAGGCTGACATCCGTCCGATGGTGGACTATGAACGGCTCAAAATCGTGTCGGTGATCACCGCCTTTGAGCCGATTGACACCACGATCTTTCAGGATGTGATCGAGCAGGAGGAGCAGGGCGGGCCATGAGCCTTCAGCTTGGCATCCCTCTGTTTGTCCTCTCCGCTCTGTTGCAGGCGACCGTTCTGCCCTTCTGGCGAGTGTTCGGAGGGCAGCCGGATCTGATCGTCCTGCTCGTGCTGGCATGGGCGAGCCTCGACCCCGGTCAGGAAGGGATGGTATGGGCCTTTGTGGGAGGGCTGTTCCTTGACCTTCTCTCCGGCGCGCCGATCGGGATTTCGTCTCTGAGCCTCGTGCCGGTGGCCTACCTGATCGGGGTGACGGAAGCGCAGGTCTACCGCAGCAACGTGCTCCTGACGCTGGTCATGATGACGGGGGGAGCGCTGGCCTATCACGTGGGATATATGATTCTTTTACGCTTTCTCACCGATTACCCGGCGGCCTGGTCGGAGGCTTTCCGGTATGTTACACTGCCTTCGGTCGTCTTTGATGCCATTCTGGCCCTGCCGGTCGTGTACCTGATCCGCCGATGGTATGACAGATTGCATCCCCGGCGGGTTGCGATCTGAGCCGGATATCGGAAACGATGTTTAGTGGTGAAATCCTGACATGACACTGCGGGGGGTAAACGGGAGAAAGACGCACGGGATCAGAGCGGGCCGTCATGTCCTCTTCGGGGCGATCGTGGTTCTGTCCTTCCTCATCCTGGCGGCACGTATCTACCAGATTCAGTTTATCCAGCGGGAGACGTTCGTCTTTCGGGCCGACGATAACCGCTTTGACGAGGTCAGCGTCCCCGCGCCGCGTGGCATCATCCTTGACCGCAACGGTCAGCCGCTGGCCGTCAACGTCGCCAGCGCCAACGTGACGGTCACTCCGGCTCTCCTGCCGGACGATGAGGCCGAGGAGATGGCGGTGCTGGAGCGTCTCTCGGCCCTCCTGAGCATCCCCCTGAGCGGGGAACTGAACACCGTTGACGAACGCGGCATCCCTCAGCGCAGCCTGCTGACGATGATCCGGGAGGGGCAGGGCATTGCCCCCTATCGGCCCGTTGTGGTCAAGAGCGATGTGGATTACGATATCGCCCGGATCATTCTGGCCGAAAAGTCCTCCCTGCCCGGCGTGGATGTCGAGTGGGTTTCGGCGCGGGAATACCCGACCGGCGCGCTCACAGCGCACATCATCGGTTACATGGGGCCGATCCCGGAGCGACTGGCGGACGAATTCGAGGCGGAGGGCTACGTGCTCGACCGCGACCGGATCGGCTACGATGGGGTCGAGTTCTCGCTCCAGGACCTGCTGGCCGGAAGGCCGGGCCTTCAGATCGTCGAGCGGGACGTCGCCGGACAGATCATCCGGACGATCGGGGAGACGCGCCCGCCTCAGCCCGGCTACAGCGTCCGCCTGACGATCGACGTGGAGTTGCAGCAGGCCGCTCAACAGTATCTGGTCGAGATGCTGGAGGAACTCCAGCGCGTCCGTCCTGATGACGAGATCGGGTTCGGGCAGGGGGTCGTCATCGCCATGAACCCCCGAACGGGCGAGATTCTGGCGATGGTAAGCTGGCCCACCTACGACAACAGCCGCTTTGAGCGGGGCATTGACTATCCCTACTACCTGCGCGTCTCGCAGGACCCGTTACGTCCTCTCTTCAATCAGGCGGTGAACTCGCTGTACCCGCCCGGCTCGATCTTCAAGGTGGTAACCGCCACCGCCGCGCTGGAGGAGGGGATCGTCACGCCCGACTATGAAATCTTCGACCCCGGCGAGATTCAGCTTGAGAACCGCTACTACCCGAACGAACCCAGCCAGTCGCAGACGTTCGTCTGCTGGCTCAAGGAGGGGCACGGGCTGGTGAACATGATCACCGGCATCGCGTGGTCGTGCGACGTGTATTTTTACAAGATCGGCGGCGGCTACGAAGACGAAGTTCCGGGCATCGGGCTGGGCATCGAGCGGCTCTCAACGTGGATGGAGTACTTCGGGTTCGGGAATATCACCGGCGTTGAGCTGGCGGGGGAGAACCCCGGCGTGATCGTCGGCCCGGCCTGGAAACGGCGCGTCTGGGGGGAGAACTGGTCCACCGGCGACACGTACAACGCGGCCTTCGGTCAGGGGTACATCACGGCCACCCCGCTCCAGATGATCAACGTCCTTAACACCATCGCAAACGACGGCATCCAGACGCGGCCCACGCTCGTGCGGGAGATCATTGACGCGGACGGGCGCGTGGTGCGGGGCTTTGAGCCGGACGTTGTGGGCCAGTTGCCCGCCTCGCTGGAGACCCTCCGGATCGTCCAGGAGGGGATGCGGGCGGCGGTTACCATTGAGGGGGGAACAGCGCTCCGCGCTCAGGAGGAGTTCCTCCCGTATGTGCCGATCGCGGCCAAGACGGGAACCGCCGAGTTCTGCGACAACGTGGCAGCGGCGCTTGATCGCTGCATCCCCGGCGCGTGGCCCGCTCACGCCTGGTTTATGGCCTACGCGCCCTATGGCAACCCGGAAATCTCCGTCATCGCATTTGTCTACAACGGCGGGGAGGGCGCGCTTGTTGCTCTGCCGATCGCCTCACAGGTGATAGACGAGTACTTCCGGCTGAAGACGGAGCGCGCGCTGGAAGCCCGCCTCGACGAGCCAACCCCGACCCCGCTACCCCGGCCATGATCGAATCCCCGACGGAGAGGCCTCATCTGGATGAGCACAGCCGCCCCGCCCTGATCGCCCGTCTGGCCTGCGCGGTCTGGGCCGGTCTGCCCTGGGGGCTGGCGCTGGCCCGCCTGCTTTACGAGATCGCGCCTCTGCGGCTGGCGTTTCTGGGCGGGGTGTGGCCTTCGCTGGCACTGGGCATGCTGGGCGTGGCGGTCTGGTGGGGGGTGATGACACGCCTGCCATCAGGGTGGGAGGATGCGACGGCGGCCTGCCTGCCCCCGGCACTTCTCTGGATACATGTCCTCGCCCCCTCTCTGGACGTGCAACCCCTGCGCGGCGCGGTGTTACTGGCCGGAACGACGATGCTCTCGGCGGTGCTGATCATCCTCCGGCGGGGCGAGAGGAGCGGGTCGCGCCACCTTCCGCTTCCGGCGGGGACTTTAAGCGTCGCTCTGATCGCGCTGGCGGGCTATTTGCTGACGTTACAGCGCACCATCGGACGAGCCGACACCTTCGAGTTTCAGGTGACGGCTCCGGTGCTGGGCGTTGCCCATCCGACCGGCTACCCCCTCTTCATCCTGCTGGGGAAGGCGTTCAGCCTGCTGCCGCTGGGCATGGTGGCAACCCGCGTGAACCTTGTCTCAGCCATCGCGGCGGCGGTGGCCGTCGCGCTGGTCTACGAGACGTTGCGCCGTGCTCTGAGGGTGAACGGGATCATCCCGGTGCTGGCCGCGCTGGCCTTCGCCTTCTCACCGACTTTCTGGAGCCAGGCGGTGGTAGCCGAGGTTTACGCGCTGCATAACGCCTTTGCGGCGGCCATACTGGGCGGGGCGCTATGGCTGGCTGCTCAGGGGGGCGGCGACGGCCAAGCGGAGGTTGTCCCCCGTGTGATGGTGGCCCTGCTCGCTCTGGTGGGCTTCAGCCTTGCCAATCATTTAACGACGGTGTTGCTGCTGCCCGCGCTGGCGGCAGCGATCCTGATCGCCCGCCCCCGCCTGACGGCGAAACAGTGGGCGCTGGGAGCGGGATTGCTGGGCGCTGGATTGCTGTTATACGCCTATATCCCCCTGCGCTGGCCTGCGTTACACGATGGCCGCCTGATGTCGCTTGATGAGTTCGTTGGATGGGTGACGGGCAGCCGCTTCAGCGGGGCGTTGCAGTTGCGGGCCTGGCTGGATGATCCAGAGCGCTGGCGCATCGTCGGGCGGCTGCTGCTGGAGCAGTACGGCTGGCCGGGGATCGCGCTGGGGATCGTCGGCCTGGGGC
>DRKO01000117.1 GCA_011051745.1 Chloroflexota bacterium
CTGGCGGCTCCCGTTGTTGAGACTCTGAAGGGGGCCGGAGTCCAGGTCTGGGGATGGCAGTACGTCTACGGGAACGAGCCCTTCCTTGAGGCCGACATTGCAGTGCATCGGGTCCGGGTGCTGGGGTTGGATGGATTTGTCGTCAATGCCGAGGTGGAATACAAGGGCAAGCACGACGCGGCCAGCGTCTATATGGACAGCCTCCGTGCACGCATGGGGGGCCTTCCCATTGCATTGAGTTCCTTCCGCTACCCGGATTATCATCCCGAATTGCCCTGGACAGAGTTCCTGAGCCGCTGTGACTACAACATGCCACAGGTTTACTGGGTGCGCGCCAGCAACCCGGAACAACAGCTTGATCGCACGATCGCTCAATTTCAGCAGATCTATCCGGTGCTTCCGATCATCCCGACGGGCCCCGCCTATGAAGAATTTGGCTGGCGGCCCCAGCCTGCCGAGATCACGCGCTTTCTCCAGCATGCCCACGAGATAGGCCTCCAGGCGGCTAACTTCTGGAGCTGGGACTACGCCGGGAGCGAGGAAGGAAACGACCTGTGGCAGGCCATCGCCGGATACGAGTGGCCTATCACCCGGCCCCCGGTTGATCTGGTTGACAGGCTGATCACGGCAATGAACCAGCGGGACATTGATACCATCGCAGCCCTCTACCACCCGGGGGCTGTACACATCACGTCGCAGCACACCATCTCAGGGCGCGAGGCTCTGCGGGCCTACTACACGCGCCTGCTGAATAGTGAATTGCCGGGGGCGACCTTTGCGGTCAAGACGCAGGTCAACGAGGGCAACATCCGGCACATCCGATGGAGCGCCTCGCTGGCCTCAAATGGGAAAGCTGTTGACAACGGGTACGACACCATTGCCCTGCGGCAGGGGCGGATCCAGTATCACAGCAGCATCTACCACATCAGCGGAGAGGGCTGAGGCGATCTACAGAACCGCTCGAAAGGGCCTGCGCTCACTTAAAGCGGGCCCGCATCGCCTCGATCACTCCGCCCTGGACGGCTTTTCTGGCCTGCCCTACCGCGTTTTTAATCGCCACGGCGTTTGAACGGCCATGCCCGATGATCACGACGCCGTTCACTCCGAGGAGTGGCGCACCACCGATCTCGTCGGGGTCAATGCGCCTGCGAGCACGTCGGAAGGCGGGATAGGCCAGCAGCCCCCCCAGTGTGGTGACCAGGCCGGCCCGAATCTCGCTTTCGATCAGTTTTCTGACCATGCTGGCCGTTGCCTCAATGCTCTTGAGCAGGATGTTGCCGGTGAACCCGTCGTGGATCACAACATCGGTAGCGCCGCTCAGGACTTCTTTCGGCTCCACGTTGCCAATGTAGTTAAGGCCCTCGGCCTGCCGCATCAGGGGGGCCGTCTCTTTGACCAGTTGATTCCCCTTCCCTTCCTCCTCGCCATTGCTGAGCAGTCCGACGCGCGGCTGCTCGATCCCCAGCGCCAGCTCTGCATACAGGCTCGCCATTCCAGCAAACTGGAGCAGGTATTCCGGCCTGCAATCGGCGTTTGCCCCGATATCCGCAGCCACGGTATATCCGTGCAAAAACGGGTAGATGGCCGTCAGCGCGGGCCGCCTGACGCCGGGGATGCGCTTCAGAGTGTAGAGTGTCGCAACCGCCAGAACACCGCCCGTGTTGCCTGCCGTGACGTAAGCGTCCGCTTTTCCGTCCCTGACAAGCCCCATACCGACGTGCATAGAGGAGTCGGTTTTGGCCTTTGCACTCTCGGCTGGCTTGTCCGTCATCTCGATCACTTGGCTGGCATGAACGATCTCGATGTTCAGGCCCGCGACATCATGCCGGGCCAGTTCCGCCTCGACACGGTTCCTGTCTCCAACCAGGATGATCTCGTCGCCCCACTCCCTGGCCGCCAGGACGGCCCCCTCAACATCCGGCCCCGGATAATTATCAGACCCCATCGCGTCAACCACGATCCGCATGGCTAGGTTTTCTCCTTCTGTTTGATAGGCCAGAGCAAAGAGCCGGGACGGGGCAAGGTTTCCCTTGTTCCGCCCCGCGTGACGTGTCAGCTAGTTTGAGGAAAACGGCAATTGGGAGCCGCGGTCCTCGTTCCGGTCCTGCCCGAGCATGTAGTTCAGCAACCTGGTTTCACGTTTTAGAAGCGTCTGTTCCGCCCGCAACATGGAAGCAAGGTCGCTCGCTTCAAGAAGCTGCTGTTTCTCGTCCTCCGGGACAGACAGGAGAATAGCGATCAGCAAGGCCAGAGCCATCCCGTCATCGGGGATGTTCCCCAGCCTGATCTTTCCCTGGGTCACTTTTCCCAGCACGGTCAGATATTCTTCCATAACCGGGCGCAGCTCCTCCACCACGTTTCGAACCTCAGGGCTTTTCTCTCCCTCGAACGGGTAATCCTCAACCAACCCTATCAGATAGGGCTTGTCTTCCCGCAGATCGTAGATTCGGAAGCGCTGATATCCCACCGTCCGAATGTGCATCCGCCCGTCAGGAAAACGGTGAACCTCGGTCACATAGGCCGAGGTTCCCACATCATGCGGGACAGCCGGACCACCCACCTCAACCCCCTCCCGGATCAGTGCTACGCCAAAGGGACTGTTCTTCTCAATACACTGATTGATCATTAGCCTGTAGCGTGGCTCAAAGATATGCAGAGGCAAAACCATTCCAGGGAACAGTACCGTTTTCAGTGGGAACAGGGGTAGTTCTTTCATCTTCCTTCTTCGTTCCTCCTCTTGAACGTTCTAGCTACCGTCAACGCCTCTTCTCATAGAGATTATCGGTAAAGCCTTCCAGATCATTGATCAGCCTGCTGGCTCATGCTATAATTCCACTGCTTATGCTTTTCATGCCCCGGTGGCGGAATTGGCATACGCGGCAGGTTGAGGGCCTGTGCCCTTTTGGGCGTGGAGGTTCGAGTCCTCTCCGGGGCATCTGGGACGCCTGATCAGAAGACAGGCGTCCTTTTTGCTTTCCTCTCCGGGTCACGGGGAGATTTTCGAGGGTTACCGTCTGCGCCATTCACCCCGGAATTATACTCTACCCTGCAAACTGTTTTCTACTGTCAGGATGGTACTTCCACCTGAAGCATTGCTACCAGGCGTGCCACCAACCCGATCAGGTCTTGCGTGTAGCTGACCACATAGTCCTGCGCCAGCAGGTAGGCCAGGTCAGAGTGCCCCGTTTGCAGAAGGTAGTCAACGTGCGGGCGAAAATCTCGCATAGTGACGATCAGCCGGTCCTCGTCATCCGTCATAACGCCCCACACGAGCGCTTTTGTGTTCCCGTCGTCTTTGGCACTCATGAATCTTGTCAGCGAGGCCCCGCGTGCAACGCGCCCCACGTTGGAGTACACCTCATCTCCCTTGATAATCTCGTTGAGAGGGGGGATGTGCTCCGGGATCGCATTCAGGAGATATTGCAGCCATGGCGGCAGGTGGGAGAGCAGGTTAAAGATGGCTACGGAGAGGCTCGCTCCTCGCATTGCGACAGCCTTGCTGGCTGCCAGAATATGGCTGAAGGCACGCAAGTTGCTGATAAGAAAGGTGCGTTTTAACAGGAAAGCCTGCAAAGCTTCCCGCCCTTCCGGCGTATCGGGCGGTTCAATCCGCCGGTAGGCCTGATACGCTTCCCAAGTGTCGTCCCATACATGCACCAAGCGATCAGCCAAGTTGCGGAACGTGAGCAGGAACACACGTTCGCGGGGATC
>DRKO01000118.1 GCA_011051745.1 Chloroflexota bacterium
AAGAAAAGTTTTAAGTGGTAATAAGTAATTCTGATGGAGCGGGGCGGCCTGCCCCTACAGCCCGGCAATCGTCCGCAGCAGGTCGGGGTTCACGATGATGATCCGGTGGCGATCAAAGCGGAGCGCCCCCAGTTCCTCCAGCGTGTGCAGGGTTCGGCTGATCGTCTCCGGCGTGGTTGCCAGATGGGCGGCGATGGTGGCGCGGGTGATGCCGCCCTGTGAGAGGGATGGCTTTTCACTCTGGCGCAGAAGGAAACGCGCCAGACGCACCGTTACAGAGCACAGCGCCAGGTCTTCGATCTGCGAGACCAGCCCCCGGACCCGCTGCGTGAGCTGGCGGATCGCCGCCAGCGCAAAGTCTATGTTTTCGTGCAGCAACGCATCCAGCGCCTGATGGCTGATCCTCCAGGCCGTCAGGGCGCTGAGGGCGGCGACGCTGGCCGGGTTGGGCAGGCCATCCAGGGCGGCAATGTCGTTGAACGAATCTCCGGGGCCGAGCAGGTGCAGAATGTGCTCGTGCCCTTCGGCGTCCACCCTGTACACTTTGGCCCGCCCTTCCTCGATGATCCACAGCCCCGCGCAGGGGTCGCCTTCCAGGAAGACGATCTCCCCGGCGGAGAAACTCAGCCGGAGCGCTTGCCGGGCGAGCCGCTCCGTGCTGAGAGGATCGAGCACCCGGAAGTAAGGATGATGGGCCAGAGCATCAGCCAGCAGAAAACCGGAAGGCCCGTGCGAGTTAGCCATCAGCTTTTATCGCAATCGCGCCCCGCAGTGGCGGCAGAATTTATCCCCCGGCTCAACGGCTTTCCCGCACTGGGTGCAGAAGCGTTTCCCCGTCTGCTGCCGTTTTCCGGATCGGGCACGCGGGGCGGGGGGCTCCCGCTCCTGACGGAAGTACCAGTAGCCGCCTCCGGCGGCCAGTAGCACGCCAGCCCCCACCGCCACCCAGGCCCAGGGGATGTTGACGCCGCCAGCGGAAGGGACGCTCTCCGCCTGCGGCTGTTCACCTGTCGGGGGAGCGAGGAGATCAACGGTCAGGGCGTTGTCCGTCTTCTCGTAGCTGAACGTGATCCGCACCGGCTCTCCGGCGGGCAGTCCGGTCTGGGTCAGCGTGTAGATCGCCAGCCCGAACTGATCCACATCGCTCACCCCGCCCGGCGGGTCCACGCTCAGGTTGCGCCCTCCGGCGGGTTGCTGCACTTCCAGTTGAAGCTCGTTAACCGCATATCCGGCGGCCCACTCGAATGAGTAGCGGCGCGTCTCCCCGTCGAACTGGATGGCCGGATCGTAGAACTCGATGTGGAATGTGCCGTTGGGGGAGATCAGGGTCAGGCGATCCCCTTCCATGCTGTGCTCGGCGGTGAAAAGCTCGCCCGTCTCCTCATTCGCGAAGGCGACGGCGTTTAAGGAGATTCCGGGCGGCAGCGCGAAGGTCAGCTCGACCGGCTCGCTCACCTCCCCGGCGACCTGTCCGGAGAGGAGGACGAGCACATCGGGCCGGTCGAACTCCGGCCAGAGGCGGATCACCAGCCGCTCAAGCGTGATGGACTGCTGGGCGTGGGCCGGTCGGGGGAGCAGCACGAGCCAGCCGAGTATCAAGCTCAGGATCAACCAGGATGCGGTGCGTCTGTGTGCGGTCATATACTCCTCGCCTGTGAACGGGCGTCTTGAACGCGGGGGCGGAGGCCGCGTCGCGGCTGGTGACTATTGTAGCCAATCGGAGGCCTGCCCCGCAATCAGTGCCCCGATCCGGCGGGAGCGGCATGGCGGATAGCATATGGCGTATTTGCGCTTCGCGCGGCGGAGGGCGGCTCAGGTGGCGGGCAGATACTCCAGAAAGAGCATCGGCAGCAGGATGAAGGCGTAGGCGTCGTTCAGGATGTGCATGAGCATACAGGCCGGCAGACTCCTGCGCCAGACGTAAAGGGCCGTGATGACGATTGACCACAGGCCGATCTGGATGGTTCCGCCCGGCCCCCAGAAGGGGATATGCAGCAGCACAAACGCCAGATAGGCCAGCCCGGCGCTCAGGGGAAGGTTGCCGGTGAGCATATTCAGGCGCTCGATGGGGTAGCCACGAAACAGAATCTCCTCGGTGATGCCCGCTGTGAGAACGACCGCCACCCGGAGGCCGATCGGAATCTGCGCAAGCTGTGCGATCCCGGCTCCGGTTGTGCCCAGATTCAGCATCTCAAGGATCGGGATGGTGACGACGAACGCCAGCGATCCCAGCATAAACCCTCCGACGCCCCAGAGAGCATCCTTCCAGTCCATCTTCCAGAGGCCGATTGAGGAAAGGGGCTGCCGCTCCCAGAAGAGGATCACGAGCAGCAGCAGGATGGTGATGCCCCACTCCCGACCGATGGTCTGGAGCACGGTGGACGGCTCGGAGAGGCTCTCGCGGGCCGATCCCAGGTACAGGTTGAAAAGGAAGGGCAGTCCAAACACGAGCAGCAGCCCGGCGATGGTCGGGAGATACCGTCTGAGGCCGGACGCCGGGGCGGGTTGCTCTGTCCCCATGATATACCTCCGTTTCTGTCCTGAAAGGGCGCGTTTTCCGGTTCGGGATTTATAACACGGCTGAGGGGCGAACGTTGTGGGGGACAGCGTGGCGTGATTCGATCTGTGACGGGGAGGGGCGAAAATTTGGAAACTCTAACCCTCGCCTGATCGGATGATCACCACCGGGGGCTTGACAGAGGGCCGGAGCGTGCTATGATAGGGGGCGTAGAACACAAGTTCTAGGACGGGCCTCCGGTAGAGGGGGCGACGCCGCCTGAGAAGGCAACGCGAGAGACTGGCGCCTCGCTTCGGATGTGCTGCGAAGGCATATCCGGGGCGGGGCGCGTGTGATTCCACCCGCAGGAGAAGGGCAGGCAGGGCCTGCCGGAGAAAGGGGGAGGGATGCAGACTGATCAACCACAGGGACTCTGGATCGGGCCGGACGGGCAGTCAAGGCCGGTGCGCGTGAAAGGCGGGCCGCTCTTTGACTGGTTTCACGGCATCCGGCGGGGGCAGAGCCGGGAGCTGAGCGGCTCAAAGGCCGATCTGGCGCGGGCCTACGCCAGCGCGGTGTGGGCCTATCGGTGCATCAAACTGCGGGCCGACGCGGTGGCCGGAGTGCCGCTGATCCTGCTGGATCGCTCCGGCGAGCCGATCAATGAGCACCCGCTGCTCACGCTGCTGCGCGATGTGAACCCCGCAACGATGAACCTGGGCGACCTGCTCCGCGCGACGGAGGCGGCCTACAACATCTGGGGGGTGGCGTACTGGCTGAAGGTCTTCGGAGGGCGCAACGGGGACGGGCGGCGCGTCCGGTGGCTGGTGTGGCTCAACCCGCAGACGGTCGAGCCGGTCGTGGACGCCGAGCAGGGCATCACCAGCTACCGGCAGACGGTCGGGACGCGGACGCGGGAGTTCGGGCCGGAGGAGATGATCGTCTTCCGCAACTTCGACCCGCTCGACGATCTGGGCGGGCTGAGCCCGCTCTCGGTCGCGCTGAGCGAGATCAACGCCGAACTGAACGCGGCGCGATTCGTGGCGGCTTTCTTCGCCAACGACGCGCGTCCGGCGGGCCTGCTGACGAGCGATCAGCCGCTCCATGACACCGACATCGAGCGCACGCGGGTCTGGTGGCAGCGGCTCTTCCGGGGGGCGGGGAACAAGTGGAAGACGGGCATCGTCGGCGGGGGGCTGCGCTGGCAGACGATCACCTTCCCCCCGACCGATCTGGCGTTGCGCGATCTGCGGGCCGAGGATCGGCGGGCGATCTGCGCGGCCTTCGGCGTGCCTTCGGCGCTGGCCGGGGCGTGGGAGGCGGCGACCTACGCCACCGCCCGCGAGCAGAAGGCCAGCTTCTACGAGGACACGATCATCCCGCAGCTTGAGTATCTGGCCGAGGTGCTGAACTGGTCGCTGTTGCCGCACTATCCCGATCTGGTCGCTCGCGGGGCGCGGCTGGCCTGGGACCTGGACAGCATCGCTGCGCTGCGCGAATCGGCGACGGACAAAGCTCAGCGGCTGGCAATGCTCTTCGAGACGGGCCTTGTCACGCGCAATGAGGTGCGGGCCGGGCTGGGGATGCCGTTGTTGCCGGAGGAGGAAGACGGGTTCGTCTTCGAGTTGCAGGGCGGGGCCGACGCCGCCGGGAGGGCTCAGGAGCCGCCCTCCCGGGACGGGGAGGAGACGACGGTGACCGTGCCCCCTGACGGCGCGAAATCGCTGCGTGACGAACTGAAGCGCTGGGAGCGCTTCGCCGTGCGGCGTGTGCGGGCGGGGAAGGCGCTCCGCCCATTCGAGAGCGCGGTGATCCCGCCTGCCCTGTGGAGCCGGATCAGCGAGGCACTGGGCAGGGCGGAGACGGTCGAGGATGTGCGGCGGATATTCGACGAAGTGGAGGCGATGACAGGTGAAGCAGACGATCAGGACGCTTGAGCAGGGCGAGGCCTGGGTCTTAGAGGTGCTGGGCGTGCCCTACGGCGGGCCGTTCGGGGGGAAGGATGCGCAGGGCGAGTACTTCACGCCGGAGACCGATCTGTGGCTGGACCGCATCCCGAAACGCCCGGTGGTCTACTATCACGGGCTGCTGGAAGGGGGCAGCAGGCCGCAGGTGATCGGTGAGGAGCTGGGCTGGGAGCGTCGCCCTGATGGCGTGTGGTTCCGGGTGCTGCTCGACCGGGCGAACGCGCTCGCGCGGCGCGTCTGGGAGGCGGCACAGAAGGGGCTGGCCCGCGCCTCATCGGGTGCGATCGGGCATCTGGTGCGCGTGGCGGCGGACGGGCGCATTCTGGCCTGGCCGATCGGTGAGCTATCGCTGCTGGACGCCCGTCAGCACCGGCCCGCCAACCCCTATGCGGTGGCGATCCCCTACCGGATGGAGGCCACCCGCGCCAAGGCGGCTTTCGCCGCCGCCGGACTGGGCGGCGCAGAGGCCTTTGAGGCAGAGGCGCGACCCGGCGGGGCGGATAGCCTTCATCCCCCGATCCTCTCTTCCAGAGGGCCGGGGGGAGATTCGGGCGGGGCACGGGGCAGAGCACGCCTCGCCCCCGCAGCAGGAAGTCAATCACGTGAATCACGGAAGGAGGACGATGGAATGGATGAACAGACGATACGAACGATCATCCGGCAGGAACTCGGCACGGCGCTGAGTGACCTGTTCGATGGGACGCCGGAGGCAGGCGGGCTGTTCCTGACGCGGGACGGTCAGCGGAGCGCGCCTGCTGTCATCCGGCAACGTGGCGAACCGTACCTGACGGCCAACGGCACGCCCTTTGTGGACGCGATCAAGGCGATGCGTCAGGGCCGCTTCGAGGTGGTGCGCTTCCAGCTTTCAGGGAAGGCGCTGGCCGAGGGGACGGACTCGGCGGGGGGCTATCTGGTTCCTGTCGAGCACAGCGGCAAGCTGATCGAGATGCTCCGCGCCAGAGCCGCCATCCGCGCGGCGGGGGCGACGATCATCCCGATGAACAGCGACACGCTGCAGATACCCTCTCAGGAGGGCGGCGCGACCGCTTACTGGGTGGCCGAGAACGCGCAGATTCCGGCCTCGGATCAGACGTGGGGGCAGGTGCAGTTGCAGGCCAAAAAGCTGGCCGCGCTGACCAAACTCTCGGCGGAACTGTTCGAGGACAGCGATCCGGGGGTTGAGGAACTGGTGATGGCCGATCTGGCCCGCGTGCTGGCGCTGGAAGAGGATACCAAGTACCTGCGCGGCGACGGCACGGGGAACACGCCGACCGGTCTGGAGAACATCAGCGGGGTGAACGTGGACACCTCCACGCTGGGCGCGAACGGCGGCACGCCGAGCTTTGACCATCTGGCCGACATGCTCTACGCGCTCGACGCGGACAACGTCCC
>DRKO01000119.1 GCA_011051745.1 Chloroflexota bacterium
GACGAGACAACCCAGGACGCTCTTAGTCACTACACCCGAGACCTCTTCGCCCGCGAAGATGAAGCTCTGAGGGCAATCCGCGCCCGCAGCGATGCTCACGGATTGCCGCGCATTCACATCCGCCCGGAAGAGGGACTGATGTTGCAGTTTCTGCTGACGGCTATCGGCGCTCGCCGCGTGGTTGAGATCGGCACACTGGCGGGCTACAGCGGGACCTGGATGGCGCGGGCGTTGCCCGCCGGGGGGCGCCTGATCACCCTGGAGATCGACCCGGAACATGCCGCCGTTGCCCGCGAGTCGTTTGAGCAGGCCGGAGTCGCAGATCGCGTCGAGGTGCGGGTCGGCCACGCGCTGGAGAGCCTGAAAGCGCTATCCGATGAGGGGCCGTTTGATGCCGTCTTCATTGACGCCGCCAAGCGCGATTATCCGGCCTACTTAGACTGGTCGGTTGAGAACATCCGGACGGGCGGGCTGATCATGGCGCATAATGCCTTCTGGCACGGGCGAGTTGTCCGGCCTGACTGGCAGGACAACCCCGACGTAAAAGGCCTGCAACTCTTCAACCGGAGGCTGGCGGAGGACCCGCGCCTGCTGGCAACGATCATCCCGGTTGGGGATGGGATCGCGGTGGCCGTCCGGCTGGCAGAATAGCAGAATAACGAAAAGGAACTTTTCCTCAGGACTCCTATCTACAGACCCGGCAGGGAACAAAAAGGGGAGACTATCTATGGGAGCCAGAACCCCAACGGAAAAACCACCTGCAAGGTTAATCGAGCAGTTTCGGGCAGTGTTCAGAGAGGACCCGGAGTTTCTTGTCCGGGCTCCGGGGCGCGTTGATCTGATCGGCACTCATACCGATTACAATGAGGGCTGGGTGTTGCCAGCCGCGATCACCCGCTACGCCTGGCTGGCGGTCAGGGAACTGCCCACCGCGCTGATCACCCTCCACGCCCTCGATATGGACGAGCAGGTCGCCTTCCGCCTGACCGATCTTGAAGACAGGAAAGCCCTCAACGGCCAGCCGTTGCCTCGCTGGGCTCAGTACGCAGCAGGTGTGGCCTGGAGCCTGCAGGAGGCTGGCCTGGCGACCCCCGGCTCCCAGATCATGATCACCAGTGACGTGCCGGTCGGGGCCGGTTTGTCTTCTTCAGCAGCCGTAGAAGTGGCTTATGCGACGGCCTGGGCGCATATCGTTGGCTGGAAGGTAGACAGGATGAAGCTGGCGCAGCTCTGCCAGCGAGCGGAGAACGAGTACGTAGGTGTGAACTCCGGGCTGATGGATCAGTTCACCAGCCTGCACGGTAAGCCCGGGCACGCTCTGCTGTTCGACTGCCGCACACTGGAGTGGGAGGCCCTGCCGCTCCCTGAGGACATCTCCCTTGTCGTCGCCGACACAGGCACGCGCCGCCAGCTTACAGACAGTCTCTATAATCAGCGACGCGCCGAATGTGAGCAGGCTGTTCAGGCGCTCCGGGAATATTTGCCCGATATCTCCGCCCTGCGCGATGTCACGGTCGAGCAGTTCACCGCTTACAGAGACAGGCTGGAGGAACCGATTCGGCAGCGGGCGGAGCATATTATTCACGAGAACGCCCGTGTTCTGGCTGCGGCAGAGGCGCTCAAACGGGGCGACGTGATCACGCTGGGGCATCTTCTGGACGAATCCCACCTCAGTGCCCGCGACCTGTTCGAGGCGAGCGGGCCGGAACTCGATGCGATGTGGGAAGCCTCACAGGGGCATCCGGCCCGGCTGGGCGGACGCTTCATCGGGGCAGGGTGGGCTGGTTGTCTGGTCTTCCTCGCAAAGGCCGGGGCAGCAGAGGATTTCGCCGCTTACACCGCCCGCCGCTACGAGGAGCGCACGGGGATCAGCCCTTCCATGAGCCACATGCGAACGGCTGGCGGGGCCGAGGTGCTGGAGGACTGGGCCTGATCTCCAGCCGGATACGCAAAAAGACACCGGCGCGGGCTCTTCTCTCGCGCCGGTTTTCGTCCGGGGTTCCTGTCTGGCGACACCCTCAGCGCAGGTAATCACGCAACTGGCGGGAGCGGCGCGGGTGGCGCAGGCGGCGCAGCGCTTTGCCCTCGATCTGACGGATGCGCTCGCGCGTCAGCCCGAATTTCTGCCCCACCTCCTCCAGCGTGTAGGTGCGTCCATTCTGAAGGCCAAACCGCAGGCGCAGGATACGCGCCTCGCGCGGGGAGAGGGTGGAAAGAACCTCCTCCACCTTCTCGCGCAGCAGGTTGTCTGAGACGCTCTGCGTGGGGGTAGGAGTCGAGTCGTCCTCAATGAACGAGCCGAGCTCGCTGTCCTCATCTTCCCCGACCGGGTGCTCCAGCGAGAGCGGCTGCCAGCTCACCTTGAGCATCCATTGGACCTTGCGGGGCTCCAGATCGAGCACGGCGGCGATCTCCTCGGCGGTCGGTCTGCGCCCGTGGAGTTGCTCAAGCTGGCGGGCGGTTTTGTACAGTCTGCGTATGCGGTCTGACATGTGGACGGGGACGCGGATCGTGCGCCCCTGATCGGCAATGGCACGGGTGATCGTCTGCCGGATCCACCAGGTGGCGTAAGTGCTGAAGCGATAGCCGCGCCGGTAATCGAACTTCTCCACCGCCTTCATCAGCCCGAGGTTGCCCTCCTGAATCAGATCGAGGAAAGGCACTCCCTGCCCGATGTACTTTTTGGCGATGCTGACCACAAGGCGTGTGTTCGCTTTAATCAGGTGTTCGCGGGCCGCCTTCCCATCGTCCACGAGGGCCTGGAGCCTCTCCACCTCCTCCGGCGGGAGCCTGCCGTTGGCCTGAGAGAGAGTCTCCGCCGCGCAGTTGCCTTCCTCCAGACGGCGGGCCAGATCGATCTCCTCCTCGGTCGTCAGGAGCGGGACCCGTGCCATCTCTTTGAGATACAGGCCGACCGTATCATCTGAGGAGATGCCGGAGAGATCGAGCATCGTTTCGTCTTCTTCGCCGAAGTCGTCGGCCAGTTCTTCGTCGGCGCTCACCTCTTCCAACTGGCCAATGAGCGATTTCTTGCGTTCGCGTGGGACATCTTCCTCGCTTTCGTAGATATCAACTCCGGCGGCGACGAGGGCGATGAAAACGTCCTCGGCGTGCTCCATACTCTCGTCGGGGTCGGACATAACGTCCAGAATGTCATCGGTGGTCAGGTAGCCCTGCGCATCAGCTTTCTCTAAGAGTTCAGCAACTAGTTCGAGTTCCTTATCGTCACCGTAACTCATCAAACGACTCCGCTGCATATGAATGCCTCAATACCAGAATAAGCCTGCCTTACAACGACGGACAGCAGATAGTTACCGGATAGACGGACGTAGCGTAAATATACAACACCGACCTTCTCGGTCGGTGTCGTTGTTCAATCCTCTAGCAGTGCACGCAGGGGAGCCATGCGGGGATCGATGGGCTCATACTTGCAGTCGCAGGCTCCCTCATTGAGGTTCTGACCACACTCGACGCACAGCCCCTTGCAATCCGGTGAACACAGAACCTGGATAGGGATTGCCAGGATGGCTTCTTCTCGGACGATGGGCGTGAGATCAATGAAACCGCCTTCCTCGATCCGATAGGGGCTGGCGGGGTTACCAACGCCGGGCGCAGGGTGGGGCTCCGGCTTCAAGAAGAGCTCTGATAAGAGCACCTCAAACGGCAGTTCGGTAGGAGCCAGGCAACGAACGCACTCAACCGCTATTCTGGCATGCAGTGTTCCCTGAACCAGTACGCCCTGGGGTGTGCGGGACAGCCGCAATATGCCCTCAAGCGAACTGATAGAAACGTCTTCGACGACGACGGTGCCCGACTCGTTAAACTCGAACTCCCGGCTGTAGCCTGCTCCTTCTTTCAAAAGGAAGCCGACGTTTAGCCTGAAGAGGCGATTATTTGATTTGTGAACGTCCATTACAAGACTACCAGTACACTCTTTGCTTATGTAAGGCCACGAAGTGGGATCACACCGGTCCAGAAGATAAAAGGACGACATCCTGCCCGTCGCCCCTCCAGGGCTTCCTTGCTGATCACTTGACAGGGACATCACCTGGAGCAGTGTCCGCATTATAACACGCCTCAAACCCTATGGTCAAGAACCAGCGTGCTTTTGACACAGTTTCCTTAACATTTGGCGTATGCAAACCGGAATCACACCGCAACGCCGATCCGGGCCGGGGGTTTTTCTGATCAAACCGGTGTGCGTTCGGAAGAGAGGATAGCTACTCCTCTAAGTTCCCTTCGCTTTTTCCCCGGTATATACTACGGGCACACCGAACGGTTCTCTACCCCACAAAGGATGAGCATCCCATGGCAACAGTTGAAGGATACGTCCCTCTCGAGAAACTCGACGAGCGCGAGTACAGGCGCCGCATCCGGGCCTGGACGCTGTATGATTGGGCCAACTCGGCCTTCGCGACCACCATTCTGGCAGCAGTTCTGCCCGTCTACTACAGTCAGGTTGCCGGGGCGACGCTGCCCAGCGAGACGATGGCCACCGCCTACTGGAGCCTGGGGCTGAGTTTCTCGCTCTTTGTTTCAGCCCTCATGGCCCCCATTCTGGGGACCATCTCGGACGTGATGCGGGGGAAGAAAAAGTTCCTCACCCTCTTTGCCGGGATGGGCATTGTGGCTACCGGGCTGATGGTGCTGGTCTCGACCGGTGACTGGCTGCTGGCCTCGATCCTGTTCATAGTAGGGCGCATAGGCTTCACGGCTGCCAACGTCTTCTATGATGCCCTCCTCCCTCACGTAGCCAGAGAGGAAGACCGGGACCTCGTCTCCACGCGGGGGTATGCTCTGGGCTATCTGGGCGGCGGCCTGCTGCTGGCGCTTAACATCGTCATGATCCAGCTTCTCCCCGGCACGTGGGGGCCGCGCCTCTCCTTCCTGAGCGTGGCTCTGTGGTGGGCGATCTTCTCGATCCCGATCTTCACGCAGGTTCCAGAACCCCCTGCCGCTCCCGTCGAACTGGAAGGGAACGTCATCGCGATCAGCTTCAAACGGCTGGCGAAAACCCTGCGGGACATCCAGCAGTACAAAGAGCTGTTCAAGTTCCTGATCGCCTTCCTGATCTACAACGACGGCATCGGCACGATCATCGGCGTGGCGGCGATCTACGGCGCGGAACTGGGCTTCGGGACTCTGGAACTGATCCTCGCCCTGTTGCTGGTACAGTTTGTCGGCATCCCCTTCAGCCTGATCTTTGGCCGTTTGCCGAACAAAGCCGAAAAACGGCGGCCTCTGTTTCTGGCCTTTATCCTCTTTAACCTGATCGCTCTGCCCCTGGGCGGGATCATCGGATCACGTGTGTTGCCCGGCGAGATCACGGGCGCGCCCCTGCCACCCTATGAGGACACCGCTACGGCGGTCGGAGAGGGAACCTACGGGGTGGACAGCGAGGCCATCCGCTACACTGGCGAGTGGGAAATGGAGACCATCCCGGCGGAGGAACTGCGCACCGACACAGACGTTACCTACGCCATAACGGCAGAACCCGGCGCACAGTATGAGATCGCCTTCAACGGGCAGCGTGTGAAGATCACCTATAGCACCGGTCCGGATCGTGGAATCTGGGCGGTGTATCTGGATGGCGAGCCGTACATTGACGAGGACACCGGAGAGCCGTTCCAGATTGACGGCTACCGCGCCACGGTGCGCTACGGGGTTAATCAGGCCTTCACCGCCGACGAGCCGGGCGAGCACACCCTCACCGTTGTGAATACCGGCGAGCGCAATCCGGCGAGCAGCGGCACGCTCATGACGCTGGCCCAGATCAGCGTCGAGCCACCGCTCCGGCAGAGCAATCTGGGCATAATCCTGGGTCTGATTCTGGCTGTGGAGATCGTGGGGATCGTCTTCGCCCTGCTCACGGGGAAGGCGTTGTTCTCCGGCCTGGCGGAGAAGATGGACACCAAGCGGAGCATCATTCTGGCGCTGAGCGTCTACGCCGTGATCGCCATCTGGGGATACTTCCTCAACTCAACAATCGAGTTCTGGTTCCTGGCGTGGATGGTCGCAATTGTGCAGGGCGGCAGTCAGGCGCTCAGCCGCAGCCTGTACGCCAGCATGTCCCCGGCTTCCAAGAGCGGTGAGTTCTTCGGCTTGTTCGGTGTGATGGAGAAGTTCTCAGCCGTGATGGGGCCGGCCCTGTTCGCCGCCGCCGGAGCGTTCTTCGGCAGCAGCCGCCCCGCCGTGCTGAGCCTGATCGTGTTCTTCTTCATCGGCATCTTCCTGCTGACGCGGGTAGACGTTGAAGAGGGCCGTCGAGTCGCCCGGATGGAGGATGCCGAATTGCTCGGCGCGGCGGCCACCGACTGAAAAGCCGATCCGCTATGGCTACCCGGAGGGGCACAGGCCAGTGCTGTGCCCCTTTTTGCTCAAGAGAGGGCGCTACGGGCTGCCCAGCGTCAGGCGGAGGGTCATACGCTCCCCGCCCCGGATGATGCCGAGCCGCACCGTCTCTCCAGCCGTGAAGTTGTCCAGCACCCGCTCCAGCGTGTTCGAGCGCGAGACCTGAATCCCATCCACCGTAACGATGATGTCGCCGGGACCCAGACCGGCCATATCAGCCGGGCCACCCTCCCAGACCGTCACGATCAGCGCCCCGTCGTCCACGCCGACCGGTGAGCCCTCTTCCAGCATGCGGTAGTAGACGCCCAGACGGGCCTCGCCGAGCGCATCTGGATAGGGGATCGGCTGTGGCTCAGGCGGCAGGGGCTCGATGGGCACGACAGGGATACCACATCCATAGTAGCCCAGCGTGACGCTGTACTGGTCAATCCAGGGGGTACGTTCAACCGTGATGAGCACCGTGTCGCCCGGCTCGTATTCGGAGAGAATACGCCGGGCCTGTTCGAGGTCCCTGATCCGTTCCTGCCCGATGCGCTCCAGCCGGTCGCCCTCGGTCAGGCCAGCGTAATAGGCCGGCCCATCCGGGTAGACGTAATCCACTACCACGCCGTCCAGCCGCTCGGCCAGTTCCGCGCCCAGCAGGAAGGAGAGGGTTTGATCGTCCAGGCGCGACTGCTCATACAGACGCCCGCCGATAAACCCGGCGATGCCACCCGCCGCCAGCGAAGTCAGGACGATGACGGCAACCATACTCCACAGCCACGTTTGCGGGGTGGAAGCAGAGGAGGCAGCTTTCTCCCTGCCGGGGTCTTCTTCAGGATGATCTCTATCGGGGGGGCGTTCTTCTACCATCGTCTATCTCTCCTTCTCGCCGAGTGTTGTTTGCCTCTCTCACCGGTATAGACGATGAAACGTCCGCCGGGGTTCCCGTCCCCGCCATTTGTGAGCATCCCCTGCCGCCTGTTATAATCGGAGACACCTGCCCCGGACTGTATACGGGGCAAGGTCTGTCTCTGTGAGGATTTGCTGTCATGCTGGATAAACTTGCCGGTATTGCTGCCCGATACGAGGAGCTCGAGCGCCTGATGGCCGACCCCGCCATCGCGGCAGACTATGAGAAGGTCGCCGAATACGCGCGGGAACGGAGCAACCTCCAGCCCATCGTGGAGGGCTATCGCGAGTACAAGAGCACGCTGGAACAGATCGAGGAAGTCCGCGCCCTGCTCGACTCAGAAGACCCTGAGATGAAAGAACTGGCGCAGGAGGAACTCAGCACGCTGGAGACGCGGCGTGAGGAGCTCGAAAAGCAACTGCGCCTGATGCTGCTCCCCCGCGACCCCCGCGATGAGAAGAATGTTATCATGGAGATTCGGGCCGGAACGGGCGGGGAGGAAGCGGCGCTCTTCGCCGCTGACCTGTTCCGCATGTACACCCGCTACGCCGAGAAGAACGGCTGGCAGGTGGAAATCCTGAGCAGCCACGAAACCGGTGTGGGGGGCTTCAAAGAGGTGATCTTCGAGATCAAAGGCCGGGGGGCGTACTCCCGCCTGAAGTATGAAAGCGGCGTGCACCGCGTCCAGCGTGTCCCTATCACCGAGAGCCAGGGCCGCATCCACACCAGCACCGCCACCGTCGCTGTACTGGCCGAAGTGGACGACATCGAAATTGACATCAACGAGAAGGACCTGGAGATAGACACGTTCCGCTCAAGCGGCGCGGGCGGCCAGCACGTCCAGAAGAACGAGACGGCCATCCGCATCACCCACAAGCCGACCGGGATCGTCGTCCAGTGTCAGGATGAGCGCAGCAAGACGCAAAACCTGCTGCGGGCAATGAGCATCCTCCGTGCCCGGCTCTACGATATGGAACAGCGCCGCGTTCAGGAGGAGCAGGACGCTGCCCGCCGCTCGATGGTCGGCAGTGGCGAGCGGGCCGAGAAGATTCGCACCTACAACTATCCCCAGAACCGCGTGACCGATCACCGCATCAACCTGAGCAGCTACAACCTCAGCGCCGTAATGGATGGCGATCTGGATATGTTCATTGACGAACTCGCCACGCGCGATCAGGCCGAGCGGCTGCAACACGCCGGAGTTTAACCCTACCACGAACAGAGGGCTTCCGCGCCCGGCATAGACCGAACAGCAAGCCGCCCCGGGACGGTTCCGGGGCGGCGATTCTGCGGTTTTGGGAAGCTGGTGGGATGAAACCTCTCAGCCGGTTGAGACCGAGTGATCCACGTCTACGTCTATGTTGGCCGGGATACCCCGGACGCCGAAGATCAGCCCTTCTTCCTCGTTGGCGTCAATCACCACGTGGGAGCCTTCCGGGAACTCCCCGCGCAACAACCGCACCGAAAGCGGGCTTTCCACGTACTTCTGGATCGCACGCTTCAGGGGGCGTGCTCCGAAAGCCGGGTCGTAGCCCTGACGGGCCAGCCAGGCACGTGCGGCGGGCGTCAGCTCGACCGTCAGGCCCTGCTCGGCCAGCCGCTCGGCGACCTGCGCCATCTGCAGGTCAACGATCTCCTCGACCTGAGCCAGCGTCAACGGCGAGAAGATGATGATCTCATCTATGCGGTTGAGGAACTCAGGCCGGAAGGTCTCCTTCAGGGCCTTCTCGATCTTATCGTGATCGGCCACAAGGTCGGGGTCACTGCTCGGCACAAAGCCCAGCGTGCCGCCCCGGCGGGCGAACTCGGTCCCCAGATTGCTGGTCATAATAACGACCGTATTTCGGAAGTCCACCACGCGCCCCTGCCCGTCCGTCAGGCGACCATCGTCCAGAATTTGAAGCAGCGCGTTCCAGACATCTGGATGGGCTTTCTCGATCTCGTCGAACAGGATCACCCGGTACGGCCGTCTCCGCACCGCCTCGGTGAGTTGCCCGCCCTCTTCGTAACCGACGTAGCCGGGCGGCGCACCGAACAGGCGGGCGGTGGTGTGCTGCTCGCGGTACTCGCTCATGTCAATGCGCAGCAGGGCGTCCTCGTCGTCAAACAGGAACTCGGCCAGCGCCTTCGCCAGTTCGGTCTTGCCCACGCCCGAAGACCCCAGGAAGATGAACGACCCGATCGGTCGCCGGGGGTCTTTAAGGCCTGAGCGTGCCCGACGGATGGCATCTGAGACGGCGGCGATTGCCTCGTCCTGCCCGACGATGCGCCTGTGCAGCGCTTCTTCCATGCGGAGCAGCCTTTCGGCCTCGGTCTCCAGCATCTGGTTCACGGGGATGCCCGTCCAGCTTGCGACCACCTCGGCGATGTCGTGCTCATCCACGACCTCATCCAGCGTGTTCTCCTGCATCCACTCGGTGTGGCGCACGTCGTACTCGCTCTGAAGTTGCAGGCGCTGGGTCTTGTACTGGGCCGCCAGTTCGTAGTCTCGCGCCAGGCTGGCCTGCTCCTCGGCGGCAGCCAGCCGCTCGATCTCGTTCTTCATCTCCCTGAGTTCCTGCGGCATCGAGTAGAGCGCCACGCGCAGCTTGGCCGCCGCCTCGTCCAGCAGGTCAATGGCCTTATCCGGCAGGTAACGGTCGGTCACATAGCGGTGGCTGAGCCGCGCGGCAGCCACCAGCGCTTCGTCCGAGAAGGTGACGTTGTGATGTGCTTCGTAGCGGCTCCGCAGCCCCTTGAGCATCTCGATGGTTTCCTCGATGGACGGCTCCTCGACGAAAACCGGCGCAAAGCGACGCTCCAGCGCGGAGTCCTTTTCGATGTGCTCGCGGTATTCGTCGAGCGTGGTCGCGCCGATGGTCTGTAGTTCGCCACGCGCCAGCGCGGGCTTCATCATGTTGCTGGCATCAAGCGCCCCCTGCGCCGCTCCCGCGCCCACCACCTGATGAATCTCGTCTATGAAGAGGATGATCTCCCCCTGCGCACGCTGGACTTCTTCAATGGCCGCCTTCAGCCGCTCCTCAAACTCTCCCCGGAAGCGCGATCCGGCCAGCATGGCGGCCAGGTCCAGAGCGATGATGCGCTTGCCCATGAGCAGTTCCGGGATGTCGTTGTTGACGATCTTCTGCGCCAGCCCCTCGACAATGGCCGTCTTGCCGACTCCCGCCTCCCCGATCAGAACGGGGTTGTTCTTGGTGCGGCGGCAGAGGATCTGAATCACACGCAGAATCTCATCGTCGCGCCCGATGACCGGATCGAGCTTCCCCTCGGCGGCCATGCGCGTCAGGTCGCGCC
>DRKO01000120.1 GCA_011051745.1 Chloroflexota bacterium
CGCCTGCTTTCGCTCGTTTTCGGGGCCGGAGTCGTGCTGGCGGCCTATTTCGTCGTGGCGCGTCTGCTGCCCCGCCATAAGATTCTGGCGCTGGCGGCGGCGGCCTTCGTCGCCTTTATCCCACAGCACGTGGCGATCCTCGCCAGCGTCAACAACGACAGTCTGGCCGAGATGCTGCTGGGGATCGTGCTCGTCGTTGCGGTGACGTATCTCGGCAACCCGACCGCGCCCGATTACAACGGCACGATTGTGCCGCTCGATGAGTCGCGCCGCCCGCACGCCGCCGCGCTGGGCGGGCTGGCCGGGCTGGCCTACCTGACCAAGCTCACGATCTACCTCCCCGTGACGGTCGCCGTCGCGGTCGCCATCCTCTGGCGCTGGCGTCAGGAGCGGCGCGATGCGCGCTGGCTGGCAGGTCAGATCGCCTGGGCGGGCGGGCTGGCGCTGATCATCGGGGGGGCGTGGTGGGTGCGAAACGGCCTGATCTACGGCTGGCCGGACGTGCTGGGGCAGGCCGCGCATGAGTCGGTCGTCGTCGGGCAACTGCGCACCGTCGATCTGATCGCCGACCTGGGCCCCGGCCCCTACCTGAAAGCCCTGCTCGCCACGACCTTTCACAGCTTCTGGGGTCAATTCGGGTGGATGGGCGTGCCGATGCCGCCCCGCGTCTACCTGTTGATCGGGGTTTTCCTCGTCTGGGATACCGTCGGACTGGCGCTCCTCCTGACACGTTTTCGGGATCGCCTCCCGCTGATCCCATCACAGCGCGGCGGGTTATGGGTGCTGGCCGGAGTGACCTTCGCCACCCTCTTCGACTACGCCTACTACAACCTGACCTTCGTCCAGTTTCAGGGGCGGTATCTGTATCCGGCGCTGATCCCTCTGGCGCTGGTGATCGCGCTCGGCGGGTGGGGCTGGGTGCTGCTCATCGAGCGCTGGCTGCCGGACGAGCGGGCCGTGAAAGCGCTGGCCTGGCTGCCGCTGACCGCTCTCGGCTGGATGCCTTTACTGACGGTTGCCGCCCTGTTCCGCTTCGTCCTGCCCAATCTGGGCTGAGAAGGGAGATTCACCATGGCTCGCTATACCATCTGGCGTGTGGAGACGTACCGGCTGTTCCAGTATGCGGAGGGCTTCCGCTATCAGGATCGCCCCGTCAGGGCGTTGATTCTGCTGCTGGAGGACGGCGGAGACCGCGAGGTGTACGCCTACTTCACGGAGGAGTCGCCGCTTCCGGTGGAGATCGTCGCGGAGAACCGGATCATCGTCTGGTACGCTTATGAGCAGTTCGCACCGGTGATGGAGATGCTGCGCGAGGAAAAGCCGATCTACGTCCACATCCTCAACAGGCCGGACAGGCAACTTCTGGCCCTCACGACGGCGGAGGAGCCGGTCGGGGAGGGTGAGGGGTAAAGCCTCCCTCGCCCCGGCCCTCCGATTGTAGCTCCCGTTCCCGTCCGCTGATGGGTCCTGACAGGCCGACGAGGCCCCCTGCACTTGACGCGCGTTCACCGGCTGGCTAAAGTAGCACCCGCAAAACCGCCTGTACTGATTACCTGAGGGAAAGACCTTGCCCGCTCAACCAGACGTTCCGGCTCCCCTGCGCGTGCTCATGATCTCCAAAGCCTGCGTGGTGGGTGCTTACCAGCGCAAGCTGGAGGAGATCGCCGCACATCCTGACGTTGATCTGACGGTCATCGTGCCGCCCGCCTGGGGCGATCAGCCCCTCGAACGCTCACACCTGCAAGGCTACCGCCTGATCGTCGAGCCGCTCCGCCTCAACGGCAACTTCCACCTGCACCACTACCCCCGGCTGGGCCGCCGCTTTGAAGAAATCCGGCCCCACATCGTCCACATTGACGAGGAGCCGTACAACCTTGCGGCCTACCACGCCCTGCGACTGGCCCGCCGCTCCGGGGCAAAGGCGCTTTTCTTCTCGTGGCAGAACATCAACCGGCGGTATCCCCCTCCCTTTAGCTGGTTCGAGCGCCGGGTGCTGCGCCATGCCGATCACGCCATCGTCGGCAACCGGGAGGCGGTCGAGGTCTGGCGGGCGAAGGGCTACGAAGGCCCGATCAGCGTGATCCCCCAGTTCGGCGTTGATCCGGACATCTTCTCCCCGCCTGAGCGACCACACCGGGGGAAGCGTTTCATCATCGGATATGCGGGGCGTCTCGTGCCGGAGAAGGGGCTCGACCTGCTGATTCAGGCAGTCGCCCGGCTGCCCGGTGACTGGTATCTGCGGATCGTGGGCGAAGGCCCCCAGCGCGACGAACTCCGCACCATCGCGGGGCTGCTAAACATCGGGGGGAGCGTGAGCATCGAGGGGGCGTTGCCCTCCGCACAGATGCCCGATTTCTACCGCCAGCTCGACGTTCTCGTGCTGCCCTCACGCACACGCCCCAACTGGAAAGAGCAGTTCGGGCGCGTGCTGATCGAGGCGATGGCCTGCGGCGTGCCCGTCGTCGGGGCGGAGAGCGGCGCGATCCCGGAGGTCATCGGCGAAGCGGGGCTGCTCTTCCCGGAGGGCGACGCCATCGCCCTGCGTGACCGGTTGCTGATGCTGATGCAGGATGACGCCCTGCACCGCGACCTGAGCCGGGCCGGACGAGCCCGCGTGCTGGAGCACTTCACCCAGGCACAGATCGCCGCCCGCACGGTCGCGGTGTATCGTCAGATGATGGGAAGGGGCAGTTGAGCGGCAGCGATGCTACAATGGAGGCCATGAGCGGATACGGCGACAACTGGGGATTGATCGGGCATGAGTGGGCCGTGAACCTGCTGGCCGGACGGCTTGCCACAGGGCATACCAGCCACGCCTATCTGTTCACCGGACCCGCGCAGGTGGGCAAAACGACGCTGGCCCTGCGCCTTGCGCAGGCCCTCAACTGCACCGGAGCAAACCCTCCCTGTGGAGGGTGCCGCGCCTGCTGGCTGATCGAGGAGCGGGCTCATCCCGATGTCCTGTTTGTTGAAGCGGAGGGCGCTTCCCTCAAAATTGACGCGATCCGATCGTTGCAGGGCTTCCTCACCCTGCGCCCCTTTGAGGCCCGCTACCGGATCGCGATCATCCTGCGTGCTCAGGAGACCACCCCCTCCGCCGCCGACGCGCTCCTCAAAACGCTGGAGGAACCCCCTCCGGCGGCCCGCCTGTTCCTGACGGCGGACGCTGCCGGATCGCTTCTCCCGACCATCGTCTCACGCTGTCAGGTGATCCCGCTGCGAACCGTGCCGGTGGCGCAGATCGAGGCGGCTCTCAGGGAGCAATCCGGCTGCCCGCCTGAGGAGGCGGAACTGCTGGCCCATCTCTCGGCAGGGCGGCCCGGCTGGGCGCTCTCCGCCGCCCGCGAGCCACAGATACTCGCTCAAAGGGCAGAGATCATCGAGCAAATGCTGACCGTTTTGCAGGCGAACCGCACGGCGCGGTTCCAGTATGCGGAGGGGCTGGCCCGCACAGAGGGGCTTGAGAACGTGCTGGCAGTGTGGCAGTCGTGGTGGCGGGACGCCATGCTGCTATCCGAAGGGAGCCGTGCTCGCCTCCTGAACGTCGATCACCTCGCCACCCTTGAGCAGGTGGCCTCCCACAGCGGCCCGGAAGAGATACGCCGGGCCGTGCGAGCCATCCGCGAGACGCTGAAGAACATCACGACCACCAACGTCAACACCCGGCTGGCGCTGGAAGTGATGCTGCTGGACATGCCTTACCTCTGAAAAGGCCCCTCTGATCGGCGGTTTTCCCCACCGGCAACATACGAACGCAACCTCAAGACACCTCCTGTGTTCTAAAGAGCAGAGCGCGGGGATGCGTCCTGTCCTTCATGCGGCGGGGTTGTCCGACAATCTATGCAGATTGTCAGACAGACGCGGCAGATAGGCAGGCTAACGTAGTGACATTTAACACTACACGGGTTCCCGCGAAAGGGATACTCTGGGGGAAATGCCTCTCCCCAGGCAAACGATCAATCTTTACGCCGGGTTCATAATCCAGACTCAAAGGAGGTCATGATGAGCGACGCAACAATGTCAGCCGAACAGAGCGCTGAGGAAGTGTGGGCCGTCGAAGAAGGCGAAGAACGCTCCGTCGGCGTTATCCACATCGTGATCACGGCGCTGCTGATCGGCATCGGCGCTGTGGTGGGGGCCTTCGGGAGCTTCACCCTGCCGCTGGGCTTCGGTGTGAACTTCTTCTGGCCGGCCATCGCGGTGCAGAACGTCGGGTCGATCTGGTTCGGGGCCTGGGGTGTGATCGCCGCCGCGCTGTTCCCCATCATCTCGAACGGCGTGGCCGGGACGCCGGTCTACGTCTCTCTGGCCTACATTCCGGCCAACGCGGTGCAGGCGTTCCTTCCGGCCTGGGCGTTCCGTCAGTTCAAGGGCGACCCGCGCCTGCGCAAGGGCCGCGACTGGGCGATCTTCCTGATCTCGATCACGCTGGGGAACATCTTCGGCGCGTTCTGGGGGCCGATGGTAGTCCTGAAGAGCTTCGGTCTCCTGACGACGGACTCGCTCCCGCTGTTCATCTGGGGCTGGTTCGCCGGTAACGAGATCGCCGGTATCGTGTTCGGCGTGATCCTGCTGAAGGCGCTCTCCGGCGTCGTGATCCGCAGCCGCGCCTTTGTCAAGAAGTGGTTTGCCTAGAGGCAAGTGTGTGCGACGGGAGGGGGGAGAGGTCTTCTCCCCCCGTTACTTTTTACGACTGCGTTCCGGGGGTTGTAAGCTGTGAATAAAACGATTCTGGGTTACGTTCCAGAAGAGTCGCCGATCTACAACACGCACCCGGCGACCCGGATTCTGTTCCTGCTGATCGTCAGCCTGTTCCCCATGTTCATTTCCGCGCCGGAATGGAACCTGTTGCTGGTGGTGCTGATCCTCATTCTCATGAGGTACAGCCGGATTGATTTCTCCATTCTGAAGCTGTACGTGCCCGTCGCCGTCTCGATGGGCAGCATTATCCTGCTCTCATATACCGTGTTCGCCGGTAATCACCCTGAGTTCCACGAGCTGGCACGGGTGCTCGGCATCCGCATCTATTACGAGCGCATTCTGGATGCCATCACCGTGTACTTCCGCATCTTGCCGATGATCTTCATTATGATATACTTCCTCAGCACCTCGCGAGAGCGGGATATCATCGTTGCCATGCGCAGCCTGCGTATCCCCTACGCCGTCACGTATCTGGTGGCGATGGCACTGCGGGCGGTAGGTATGGTCATTGAGGATTTCAGCATCGTGCGTCAGGCCGAGCAGGCACGCGGGTTCGATCCGGTGGGGAAGTCCATTTTCTACAAGATGCGCAAGTTCGTGATGTATATTATCCCCCTCTTCGCCCTTGCGCTGCGCCGCGCGGATGAGTTCGCCAACGCCCTCATCGCACGCGGGTACAGTTTTACCGGCCTGCTGAGCAACCCAAAACGGGCCGACTACGTTCTCACGCACTACCAGGCCCACTACTGGGACTATCTGATCTCATTTGTGCTGATCGTCATGCTGGTGGCGCTGGTCGTGATGCGTTATGGGCTTGGTATGCTGTCGCTTGAAGGGTCGCTGACCGAGCAACTGCTTCGGGCCTGGCTGCTGAACTAAGGAGGCATCGTGGCTATCGTCCGTTTTGAAGATTACCAGTGGAAATACGCCAACACGAAGGAGTTTGCCCTGCGGGGCATCAACCTGGAGATCGAGGAAGGGACGTTCGTCGGCGTCATCGGGCCGAACGGCTCTGGAAAGACGACCTTCGCCTACTCCATCAACGGCCTGATCCCCTCGCAGTATTACGGCGTGCGCAAGGGGCACGTCTACGTGGCCGGACGGGAGGTCAAGGAGTACCGGGCCGACGAACTGGCGAAACAGGTCGGCGTGGTCTTCTCCGACCCGGAGGCGCAGTTCACCGCGATGACCGTGGAGGATGAGGTCGTCTTCGGGATGGAGAACATCGGGCTGACGGTCGAGGAAATCCGCGAGCGACTGGAGTGGGTGGTTCCCCTGACCGAGATCGGCCATCTGATGGACAAGCCGCCTTACGAGGTCTCCGGCGGGCAGAAACAGCGCGTGGCGCTGGCCGCCGTGCTGGGCATGATGCCCCGCGTGATCGTGATGGACGAACCAACCGCCATGCTCGACCCGATCAGCCGTAAGCGAGTTTTCGACGTGCTGGGGCGGATGAAACATGAGCAGAGCAACACCGTGATCGCCATCGAGCACAATCTGGAGAACCTGATCCCGCTGGCCGACCGGATGGTGCTGCTTTACAACGGAGAGATCATCCTCGACGATGAGCCGAGGCCCTTCTTCGAGCAGATGGACCTGTTGCTAAAACACGATGTTTTCCCGCCCGGCGCGATCCAGTACTTCTTTGAATTGCTGCGCGAGGGTTACTACAACGGCCCGTTGCCCCTCACGCTGGACGACGCAACCGCCCGCCTGCGGCAACTGGTAGAGAAGGTAAAGGAGCAATCGTGAGCGAAGCACCCTACATCTCCGTAAACGATCTGGTCTTTCGCTACCCTGACGGGACGCTTGCGCTGGATAAGATCAACCTCAAGATTTACGATGGGGACCTGATGGCCCTGATCGGGCAGAACGGATCGGGCAAGACGACGCTCTCAAAGTGCCTCAACGGCCTGCTCAAGCCGACCGAAGGCTCGATCATCGTGGACGGGCTGGACACCCGCCATACGTCCATCACCAGCATGGCAAAGCGCGTGGGATACGTGTTCCAGAACCCCGACCATCAGCTCTTCAACAGCTCGGTCTGGAGCGAAGTGGCCTACGGGCCGCGCAACATCCAGCTTCCGCCGGAGGAGATCAAAGAGCGGGTGCAGGAGGCGCTGGACGTCGTCCGTATGCCGAGCCGGTACTATGAGGAGCATCCCTTCTTCCTCCCCAAGGGGCTGCGACAGAGGGTCGCCATCGCCTCCATTCTGGCCCTGCGCCCCAAGGCGATCATCGTTGACGAACCCACGACGGGGCAGGATATCAAGCAATCGCGCGAGATCATGGAGTTTCTGGTTGATCTCCATGAGCAGCAGGGGCATATCATCATCATCATCACCCACGATATGCCGATTGTCGCCCGTTATGCCCGGCGCGTGGTGGCGATGGGACAGGGGCACATTCTGGCCGATGGCCCGACCGCCGAAGTGTTCGCCCAGCCGGAGGCGCTGGCGAAGACTTTCGTGGAGCCTCCGCAGATCACCCAGCTTGCCCAGCGCTGCGCCGATCTGGGGTTCAGCCCGCGCACGCTGACCGTCGAAGAGATGATGGAGCAGACCCGGCAAATCCTGAACAAGTGAGCATCGGGCCATGTGTACGTGTCACAGCGAACTCCCCGCTACCGAGATAAAGACAACCCCCGCGCCCCGAGGGACGGGGGCTGTTTTATCTCAGAGCTCCTTTAGTGAAAACCGGGAAGGGAGAAACTCATTGCTACTCTCCCTTCTCAGGAGTAGAATTAATGATCCCACACTACAGACTGAGTAACTGGAGATAAACTGACTATGCAAGATACAACATCATCCCCCCTCGCCCCGGATTATGGCGAGACCCCCGGCGTCCAGTATCTGGCGCCCATCCGCGAGGTTGACCCGGATATCTACGAGGCCATCCTGGCCGAAACCCGACGCCAGCAGACCGGCATCGAGTTAATCCCCTCAGAAAACTACGTCAGCCGGGCCGTATTGAGCGCCATCGGCACCGTTTTCACCAACAAATACTCCGAAGGGTACGCGGGTAAGCGTTATTACGGTGGTAACGAGAATGTGGACATTATCGAAACGCTGGCTATCGAGCGCGCCAAGCAGCTCTTCGGGGCCGAGCACGCCAACGTGCAGCCGTATTCCGGCTCACCGGCGAATATGGCCGTCTACTACGGCCTGCTGGAGCCGGGCGACACCGTCATGGGGCTTGCCCTCCCCGATGGCGGCCACCTGACGCACGGCTGGAAAGTCAACTTCTCCGCCCACTTCTTTAACTCCGTACAGTATCCCGTCAACCCGGAAACCGGCCTGCTGGACTATGATGTCGTCTGGGAGCTCGCCAGAGAGCACAAACCCAAGCTGATCTGGGCAGGCGCGACGGCTTACCCCCGCGTCCTCGAGTTCGATAAGTTCGCCCAGATCGCCGAGGATGTCGGCGCTTACTTCGCCGCCGACATCGCCCACATCTCCGGTCTGGTCGCGACGGGCCTGCACCCCGACCCCGTACCTTACGCCGATGCCGTGACGATGACGACGCACAAGATGCTGCGTGGCCCGCGCGGGGCGATGATTCTGACCAAGGAAGAGCATGCCCGCGCGATCGATCGCGCGGTGTTCCCCGGCCTGCAGGGCGGCCCGCACGACCATGTGACGGCGGCCATTGCTGTTTGCCTGAAGGAGGCCAGCAAAGAGGAGTACGTCGAATACTGTAATCAGATCGTCCGCAACGCCAAGGCGCTCGCCGAGGCGCTCATCGAGCGGGGCTTTGAGCTGGTCAGCGGTGGGACCGACAACCACCTGATGCTGGTTGACCTGACCAACAAGGGCGTGCCGGGCAAGGTCGCCCAGAAGGCGCTGGACAGGGCCGGAATCACCCTCAACGCGAACATGGTTCCCGGCGACAAGCGCTCCGCCTTCGATCCCTCCGGTATCCGGCTGGGCACACCGGCAGTCACCACACGCGGCTTTAAGGAAGACGAGATGCGCAAGATCGCCGGCTGGCTGGCGGATGTGATCGAGAACATCGAGGACAAGGCAACCATCGAGCGGGTGCGCCACGAAGTCGAGGAAGTGTGCGAGCAGTTCCCGCTGTGGTACTGACAGGCTGACGGGCGGGAGCCTCTCTCCCGCCTATTCTTTCCCCGCCAGAATGGACCGGTAGACCGGACAGGCATAACCAAGATGGGCCTGACAGGCTTCCGGGACATTCCGGCGGGGGATCACGCCCGACTCACGCAGCATCCGCACAACGTGACACAGGGGCAGCCCCATCACACTGGCGAAGCAGTGGGTCATCTCCCGAACGGGGTTGAAGCCGTCATGCTGGATGGCATAGGCCCCCGCCTTGTCGAACGGATCGCCGGTGGCGACGTAGGCCTCAATCTCCGCATCGGTGTAGGAGCGCATCGTCACGGGGCTTTTGACCAGCACCGAATGCGGCTCTGAGCGGCGAGGGCCCAGCAGCGTCACCGCCGTGTAAACGTGGTGCGTCCGCCCCCGCAGGCGGCGCAGGATCGCCCGCGCTTCGTCTGCGTCACGCGGCTTCTGGAGCACATCGTCCCCATCCACCACAATTGTATCGGCGGCCAGAATCAGAGCGGACGTGCCAGCCCGCGCCAGGGCCGCCCGAGCCTTTTCACGGCTCAGGCGGCAGGCGTATTCATCGGGTGACTCGCCGGGCTGGCGCTGTTCATCCGTCTCTGTGATCACCACACGGAAAGGCAGACCGAGCAGCCTTAAAAGCTCCCGGCGGCGCGGTGATGCTGAAGCCAGTATAAGTTCTTCGGGGAGGGGTTTTACCTCAGTGGTGGTGTCCCCCCGGCTCGTGGGCATGGCCGTGTGCCAGTTCCTCTTCGGTGGCCGCCCGCAGGCCGGTGACCGTGATGTCGAAGACCAGACGCTTCCCGGCCATCGGATGGTTGAAATCCAGAGTGATGGTCTTCTCGTCTACCGCCGAGATTCGGGCAATGTACTGGTTGCCCGACTCATCGCGCACCGAGAGCATCTTCCCGACCTCGACTTCCAGCCCCGGCGGAAGGTCTGTCCGGTTGACCCGATCCACGTCCTCCGGATCGTACTCGCCGTATGCGTCGGCGGGCTCCACGACAAAGGTCTTCTGAGCGCCGACCGTCAGGCCCTCAAGCTGGCGCTCCAGGCCGGGGATGAGATTGCCATGCCCGTGCAGATACACGAGGGGGTTGTCAGGGGAGCTTTCTTCAACCAGCGTACCATCTTCCAACTTCAGCGCGTACTGTAACGTCACAACCGTGTCTTTTTCGATTTTCTCAGGGGTCGTCATAAGTCTTTTCCTATCTTGCCTGTTCCCTGCTGGCGGTTCCTGTCGGACGCCCGCCAGATGCTAATTAACGAAGAGAGTATAGTCCAGAAACGGAACCGTATCAAAAAATCGTGGGCCGGGCCTCTGAACGGGGGCGGCGAGCCCTGACCTGAAGCAGGTCGGTATTGACACCGAACGCCGGTGTGCGGTACAAACCGCCTCATGTCACGCAAGCGATTTATCTTCAGCGCCACGCTGATCGTCCTCATGGCGGCGATCCTGCGCTTACACGCCCTGACGGATATCCCGCCCGGCCTTCACTTCGACGAGGCAGCCAACGGCGTCATCGTGCGCAGCATCGCCTTTGAGGGCTACCGACCGCTTTTCATCCCCTCGTTTA
>DRKO01000121.1 GCA_011051745.1 Chloroflexota bacterium
AGTCCGAGTCGTTCAACCCCACCGCGTGATCCTGGTGGAGGGCATCCTGATCTTCGCCGAGGCGCGGCTGCGCGAGTTGTTCGATGTACGCATCTTTGTGGATACGCCGGATGATGTGCGCCTCATCCGCCGCCTGAGACGTGACATCTCCGAGAGAGGCCGCACGCTTGAATCTGTACTTGATCAGTGGATGCTGACCGTCCGCCCAATGTACCTGCGCTTTGTTGAGCCGAGTAAACGCTATGCCCATGTGATCATCCCCGAAGGGGGACTCAACGAAGTTGCGATGGATATGGTGATCGCTCGTATTCAGGCTCTGCAGGAACGCAATGAAGAACCCATCCCCTGAGGCAACCTCCCTACCGGAGACTGCCGAACCTCAGCCCTTTGGCGTCAAACATATCATCTCGATACTGTCTGCGGTGGCGATCACCCTGCTGATCGTGATCTTCCGGGATCAACTGCGCGAGCTGGAACGGCTCAGTTACGGGGGAGCCTTCCTCGCCATGCTGATCGGTAACGCCACACTGGTATTGCCCGTGCCGGGCCTGATCTTCGTCTTCGCGCTGGGAGGGACGCTGAACCCCCTGCTGGTCGGTCTGGCCGCCGGGCCGGGGGCCGCGCTGGGTGAGATGACCGGTTATCTGGCCGGTTACGGCGGCAGCGCGGTGATTCATAACTTCAGGCTGTACCACAGGATCGAAGGCTGGATGGATCGCTATGGCCTGATCGTGATCGCCGTTCTGGCTGCCATTCCCAACCCCGTTTTTGATGTCGCGGGCATCATCGCGGGGGTGATGCGCATCAAGTGGTGGCACTTCCTGATCGCGGCCTGGATCGGTAAGACGCTCCAGGCGATCTTCATCGCCTATGCCGGGGCGCTATCGCTGGGGTGGGTTGAGTCGCTGTTGCACTGATCTGCCGGGTGCTCAATGCTTGAGCAGTCGTGTGACCCTCTCGCGGGGGATGCGGCTCAGCCGGACGCTTCTGAACTGGCCTAACAGATCGCTCACTCGATCAAACCGGTGGCGCAGGCGGACCTCGCGCGTTCTCCAGATTCCCTTCAACTGGTTGACCACAAGCTGGCTGGAGCCCTGAATGGTAAGAGCCGTTTCAGAGGCCCGCTCCTGATGAACGAGCGTCTCGAGCGCTGTGATCAGGGTGTCGTATTCAGCTTCAGGGGTGGTCATCGTTCCGCCAAACTCCAGATGAGTGACGGTGCGCTGGTTGCCTTTAATGATGGCATAGCGCCCGAACCCCGCTCCGGGGTTTCCCCGACTGCCGCCCTCAAAAACGAGTGTTATCTCTATCATTCTCTCACCATGAAGCTTTTTCAAAGCCCTGTTGATCTGATCTTCGGCGGGCAGGCCCGCGCCTGTCCGGCGCGGCGGTCTGCTACCGGACTCACGTTACCATACTTTTTCTCGTGTATTATCCCTGAATATAACTCACACGCCCAGCCCTGTCTTGCCGTTGTCCCGATTCCGGGAAGCTGGAGCGGGTATTGTGGCATTGCGAATGGCTGGTGTACAATCATCCGCGCGGAGCGAGACGATTCCGGCCCCGGAGTGCAGGCCGGAGATGGATTCATCCCTGGAGTGGCGTGCGCTGGCCCGACCGGCGCAGAGCGGGCAACAGGAAAATCTCATGACAGAGCCTCAGGACGATCTTCTACAACGCGGTATTGCCGCCGCCAAGGCCGGGCAGGTAGATGAGGCCCGCCGATTACTGGCGCAGGCCTTAAAGCTGAACCCCCGCAGCGAGGCTGCCTGGCTCTGGATGAGCGGCGTTGTTCAGACACGGGAGGAACGCATCCGGTGTCTAAAGCAGGTGATTGCCATCAATCCCCGAAACACGCTGGCCCTCAGGGGCCTGCGGGCCCTGGGGGTTCCGGCGGAAGCCGCCCCCGCCCGGCAGGTAGAGGCCCCCGACGGCGTCCCGCTTGTTCCGGAAGACGCCATCGCACAGGCCCGGCGCGAGGCGGAGGCCGTCCTTCGCGCCATTCAGGAAGAGACGGAGAGCGGCACGCTCGATATTAACTGGGCGCAGCCTGAGACTTTGCGGGCACGGCCCGGTTTCAGCGTCAGCCCGATGGTGTTCGCTATCGGCGGAAGCTTCCTGATCGTCGTGCTGGTGATCATCCTGGCCTCGCTGTTGCTGGGGATTATGCGACAGAGGCGGCCAGCGGTGGCGAGCGTTCCCTCCAGCGAGGTGGCCTCTTCGCCCACGCCGACCGTCTACGTCACACCCCGCCCCACCCGGACGCCCACGCCGGAAGGCCAGCCCATCACGCCGGAGCCGGTTCTGCCCGTCGGAGACGCGCCGCGTGGCGACCTGCGCTACGGATTGACGCCCACACCTCCCTACATCGCCACTCCCCACCCTTCCAGCCCGCGCATGAACGACGCCATTCAGGCTTTCCACGAGGGCCGCTACGATCAGGTGATCGAGTTGATCGGGCGGGCGCGTCAGGCGGGCTATGACTCGGTGGACAGCTACTACTTTGAGGGGATGTCGCTGGCGTATCTGGGCGATCTGGATGCTGCAGAGGATGTCTTGAAGGCCGGGCTGGAGATGGACGAGACGTTTGCGCCTCTGCACGCCGCGCTGGGCTATGTCTATACCCGGCAGGGCGCAACGGAGCGGGCACGCCTTGAGAACGAGCGGGCAAAGCAGCTTGATCCGGCTCTTGTCATTGCGTACCTCAATCTGGCGGAGACGTATCTGGCGGAAGGGGACGTTCAGGCCGCACTGGCCGAGGTCGAGGCGATCCGGGAGCAGCGGCCTTATGACGTAAACGCGCTGGTCATGGCGGGGAAGGTCTACCTTGCCAACGGGCAGCCGGAGCAGGCGGTCGCAGTTGGGAACCTAGCGCACTATATTGACCCCGGTTCGGAGGACGTGATCCTCCTGCTGGCCCGCGCCCGTCTGGCGATGGGGTTGACCCGCTCGGCCATTATGGGGCTGGAGGAATACGTAGATCGCGTGTATCCGGTTGACGCCGAGGCGTGGGTGTTGCTGGGGCAGGCCTACGAGCGGGAGGGCCGCTTCGACGACGCGCTGGAGGCTTACCAGATCGCGCTCCAGATTCAGGGCGACTCGGTGGATGCCCTGATCGGGCGCGGGTTGTTCTACTTTGAGCGCGGAGACTACGAGCAGGCCTATGCCGATCTGGACGCCGCTCTCTCGCTGGAGAGCGAGCATCCTCGCGCCCGCTACGGACGGGCGCTCAGCGCCTTTGCGCTGGGGAACTATGAGCAGGCTCTGGAGGACCTGGAGTTTGTTCGGGAGCAGACCGGTGATCTGGGGGATGTAGACCTGCTCGAAGTGGAGACGCTCTACGTCCGGGCGCTGGTCGAGAACGAAGCCTACGCCAAAGTCATCGAAGAGGCTACCGCTGCCCTTGCTCTGGGGCTGACCCCCGCTCAGCAGGGATACGTCTTCGAGGCGCGGGCGCGGGCCTACTATGAGACCGGTGAATACGAAGATGCCCTGCGTGACATCGTACAGGCGCTCACGCTGGAGGAGACCGGCACACGGCACTATTATCATGGCCTGATTCTGGAGGCACTGGGGAATATCACCGCCGCCATGCGTGAGTATGAGTGGGTGGTGTTCTGGGATCAGACGTTTGACTACCCCTTCGGGGATGATGCGCAGGAGCGGCTGGAGGCGTTGAGTGAGATCGAGGGGCTGGAGCTTACCCCCTCGCCGACGCCGGGTCCCACCCGGACACCCTCGCCGCGCGGAACGCCCACTGTCACGGCGACGCCCTGAGCGTGAAACCCTATGGAGTTCGAGTCGCTGGAGGGGACGGTTGAGCATATCGTCTTTTACAACGAGGAGAACGGCTACACCGTCTTCAGCCTCCTGCCGTCCAACCCGATGACCGCCTGGTCGGCCCTTGATACTGATGGGCTGGTGACCGTCGTCGGCACTCTGCCGGAGGTTTCCCCCGGGGAGAGCGTCCAGCTTGAGGGCGTCTGGAAAACTCATCCGGTTTACGGTCGCCAGTTCGAGGCCCGGAACCTGCGCCGCGTCACCCCTGCGACGGTCGAGGGCCTCAAGCGCTACCTCGGCTCCGGCCTGATCAAGGGCATCGGCCCCCGCATTGCCGAGCGGATCGTTGATCACTTCGGGCTGGAAACGCTCGATATTCTGGACAACGCGCCCGAACGCCTGCATGAAGTGGCCGGAATCGGGGAACACCGCATCCGCCTGATCCGCGAGGCGTGGGCTGAGCAGAAGCACATTCAGGACGTGATGCTGTTCCTGCAGGGGCATGGCATCTCAACCAGCCTGGCCGTCCGAATCTACAAGGCCTACGGCGATAGCGCCATCGCTCAGGTGGAGACAGACCCCTACCGTCTGGCCCGCGATGTTCACGGTATCGGGTTCAAGACCGCCGACCGGATCGCCCGTGACATGGGGCTTCCGGCGGATCATCCCCGCCGCCTGGAGGCGGGTCTTGCCTATGCGCTCAATCAGGCCGTTAACGATGGGCACGTCTACCTGCCAGAGGAGCAACTGATCCACACCGCCGCCGGATTGCTGGAAGTCTCTCCCGCTGACATGGAACCGGCGGTTGAGCGGGCGGCCAGCGCGGAGTTGATCAAGATCGAGGGAATCCCCACTTCGGAGGGGGAGACCGTTCGGGGCGTCTATCTGCCACCCTTTTACTACGCCGAGGTCGGTGTGGCGAATCGACTGCGCCAGCTCATCGAGACGCCGACCTCCCGCCTTGGGACGCTCGAATCGGAGGACTGGTCGGCCCTGATCGCCGACGCGGCCATCGAGGCCAACGTTGATCTCTCCCTCGAGCAGCAGGAGGCGATCCAGATCGCCCTGACGCATAAGGTCAGCATCCTGACGGGCGGCCCCGGAACCGGCAAGACAACAACCCTGCGGGCGCTGATCGGTGTTCTGGAAGAGAGGGGGTACTCCTTCGCGCTCGCCTCACCGACCGGACGCGCGGCCAAGCGTCTCAGCGAGGCCACCGGCCAGCCTGCCAGCACCATCCACCGCCTGCTCGGTTATTCACCGGCGAACAACTCATTTCTCTACGACGAAGACAGCCCCCTGCCGGTGGACATGGTGATCGTGGATGAGGTCTCCATGCTGGATATTACGCTGGCGAATGCGCTTTTCCGGGCCGTTGATCCCCGCTCGCATCTGCTGCTCGTGGGGGATGTGGATCAGCTTCCCAGCGTCGGGGCGGGTGATGTGCTGCGTGACCTGATCGCTTCAGGCGTTATCGAGGTCACGCGCCTGAACGCCATCTTCCGCCAGAGCGAAGGCAGCCTGATCATTGCCAACGCTCACCGTGTGAATCAGGGGCAGATGCCCGCCTTCCCCGAAGACGCGGAGGACTTCTTCCTGTTCAGCATCGCGGATGACCCGGAGCGGGCGGCGGACCTGATAGTGGATATTGTCAGGAACCGGATACCGCGCCGCTTCGGGCTGGACCCGGTAAAAGATATTCAGGTTCTTGCGCCGATGTATCGCGGGCCGGCGGGCATTGCGAGGCTCAACCAGCGCCTTCAGGCGGCGCTCAACCCGCCCGGTCGCCACGCGGAGCACGTCCTGGCCGGAAGGCTGTTCCGTGTGGGGGACAGAGTCATGCAGACGCGCAACAATTACGAGAAAGAGGTGTTCAACGGGGACGTTGGTCGCCTGTATGCCTTCGATCTGGCCGAGCAGACGATGACGGTCGTCTTTGACGATCGCTTTGTCACTTATGATTGGTCTGAGGCCTCGGAACTGACGCACGCCTACGCGATCAGCGTGCACCGCTCGCAGGGCAGCGAGTATCCGGCGGTCGTGATGCCGATCGTGACCCAGCATTACATGATGTTGCAGCGTAACCTGCTCTACACCGCGATCACCCGCGCCCGGCAACTGGTCGTTCTGGTTGGCTCCCGCAAGGCGATTTCCGTCGCGGTTCGCAACAACAAAGTTACTGAGCGCTTCACCGCGCTGGCAGAACGATTGAGGGGGGAGCTGTAGCACGCTCCCCCCTTGCTCGATCTCCTACGAGATCACCCCCAGCTCCTTCCCGACTTTTTCAAACGCCGCCAGCCCCTTCTCTAGGTCTTCCCTGGTGTGAGCTGCCGTGTTCATCACCCGGATACGCGCTTTGCCGCGCGGGACGGTCGGGTAGCCGATCGCCATCGCGAAGACGCCCTCCTCGAACAGGCGACGGCTGAACTCCTGTGCCAGTGGTGCTTCGCCCAGCATCACGGGGACGATCGGTGTCTGCGAGAAGCCGGTGTCGAAGCCCATCTCCTGCATCCGGCTCTTGAACATCTCCGCGTTTGACCACAGCCGATCCACCAGTTCCGTGCTGGCCTCCAGCAGGTCAACGGCGGCCAGACAGGCGGCCACGTCGGGAACCGTCATCGCGGAGGAGAAGAGGAAAGGCCGCCCGCGCTGGCGCAGCCACTCGACGATCACCTTCTTACCGGCTACCACGCCGCCCACCACGCCAAAGGCTTTCGACATCGTGCCGACTTCGATATCCACCTTGCCGTGCAGATCGAAGTGATCCACAATGCCACGCCCGCCTTTGCCCAGCACACCTTCCCCGTGCGCATCGTCTACCATCAGCAGGAAGTTGTTTTCGTCGGCGATCTCATAAAGCTCCGGCAGGGGAGCGATATCTCCGTCCATGCTGAAGACGCCGTCCGTGACGATCAGCGCGCGGCCCGTGATCTCCGTCTCCTTGATAACGCGGCGCAGGTCGTCGGGGTCATTGTGCCTGTACCGCACGATCTGCGCCCGCGAGAGCCGACATCCGTCAATGATGCTGGCGTGGTTCAACTCGTCGGAGAAGATCACATCACCTCGCCCGACCAGCGCGGGGATGGTTGCCAGATTGGCGTTGAAGCCGCTCTGAAACGTGATGGCCGCTTCCACGCCCTTGAACTCGGCCAGTCGCTTCTCAAGCTCGACGTGCAGCGACATCGTTCCGGCGATGGTGCGCACCGCTCCCGGCCCGATCCCGTACTCGTCAATGGCCTTTCTGGCGGCCTCACGCAGTTTGGGGTGGTTGGCGAGCCCCAGATAGTTGTTGGCGCAGAAGTTGAGCACGCGCCTGCCCTCGATGGTCACCCAGCCGTCCATCGGGCTCTCAATGGTGCGAATGTGGGTGAAAAGCCCCTGCTCTTTGAGGGAGGCTAACTCCTGCTCGATCCATGCCGTCTTGTCAGTCCTTGTGACCATAGGGTGATAGCTCCTCAGCTAACTGTCGGTCATCTGGAAGAAAAACGCCCTTCTGATCTCAGAGCGATTGTAAGGGCCTCTTTTATTGTACCTGACTTTCTCATCTCCGGTGGAGCGATCTCCAGTTGTTCGGCTCCCCGGCGCATCCCTCTGGCGCTGACTCATGAGAAATGGTTGAAAAGGGCCGCCTTTGCCCGCTTGCACATCTGTTCGTTTCGCTGTAGACTGCACCCATGAAATGTGGGCAACTCAGAATGGAGGTAATAAATGAGTGAAGAGTACGTAGCCTACTGCGTGAAGTGTAAAACCAAGCGCACCATGCAGAACGTCCAGATCGTCACCAACGAGAAAGGGCGTCGGCAGGCGAAGGGGACCTGCCCTGTGTGTGGAACCAAGATGAACCTCTTCCTTAAGTCGGAGAAGTAGCCAGCTAAGTCCGTGGCGAGAAGCTGCGGCTATCTTCTGCCCACTAAAACCACACAGTGAAGTAAGCCCTTTGACGTCAAAGGCTTACTTCTGCAGGAACACGGGATAGCCCCGCATCGCTATAACAAGAATTCTTCGTATGTTCCTGAGAACATGCCGCCCTGATCAAATCAGGGCGGTGTGGCTTTTTACAGATGAGCCGCGCGATCCGGCGGACGCTAGAGGAAGAAGGACAGGATCACCAGCCCGGCGATGAGCGCCCCGGCGATGATCCCGATGCGCTTAAGGTCCTCGATCACATACTGGTACTCAGCCGCCAGTTCAGCCTCGGTGGGAAGCGCCACTTCCGGCTGCGTCGTCCGGGCGCCTGCGGGCCGGGGATGGCGTTTTGCGCGGCGCTTGCTCTTCTTACGGCTTG
>DRKO01000122.1 GCA_011051745.1 Chloroflexota bacterium
GGATGCGCTTAAACAGGATGTGCGGCGTTGAGGCTCCGAGGGCCTGCGAGGCCTCGACAAACTCCTGCTCCCGGATGGAAAGGACGCTGGCGCGGATGATGCGGGCATAAGCCGGTATCCAGACGATGCCAATCGCCAGCATGGCGTTGGTCAGCCCCGGACCCAGCACGGCGACAATTGCGAGTGCGAGCAGGAGCGAGGGGAAGGCCAGGATCACGTCCATGATGCGCATGATGATGATGTCCACCCAGCCGCCTGTGTAGGCTGCGACGCTGCCGAGGACCATGCCGACGATGATTGCGAAGCCCATCGTCGTGAACCCGACGAGCAGAGAGACGCGGGCGCCGTAGATCACCCGGCTGAACAGATCGCGCACGTTGCCGTCAATGCCCATCAGGTGCTGGGGTTTTGCCGGATCGCAGCCCAGCAGGTGGATGCAGGGCGGCTCGCGGCGGCTGACGTCTTCCACACCGATGAGGACCTGCTCCGGATCGTAGGGGGCGATCACAGGGGCGAAGATCGCCATGAAGACCAGCAGGCCGAGCATCGTCATGCCGACGATGGCGGAACGCTGCCGGAACAGGCGGCGAAGCGCCATATGCCAGAGGCTGGCGGCCCGCATGTCGGCGGTACGGAGACGTTCTGCGTCCAGTGCAGCGGTTTCGGATGTGGTTTCGGTACCGGTCATGGGGCCGTCCCTCTATTCCAGTCTGATGCGCGGGTCAAGGAAGGCGTAAGAGAGGTCAACCAGCAGGTTGATAGCCACGTACCCGACGGCGATGATGACGGTGAAGGCCTGAACGATCGGGTAGTCATGGGCGGTGATGGATTCGAAAAGCGTGCGTCCTACACCGGTCAGCCCGAAGATGGTTTCCGTCAGCACGGCCCCGGCCAGCAGACCGCCCAACTGGAGGCCCATCACGGTGACGACGGGGAGTAAGGCGTTGCGCAGAGCGTGCTTGAGGATGACGGCACGCTCTCTCAGCCCTTTGGCGCGGGCGGCCCGGATGTAGTCCAGCCCCAGCACTTCCAGCAGACTGGAGCGCGTCATGCGGGCGATGATGGAGAGCGGGATGGTGCTCAGCGCGACGGCAGGCAGGATGAGGTGCTTGATGGTATCACCCAGCACTTCCCAGTCCCCGGTGATGATCGAATTGAAGATATAGAGATTGGCGAAGAACTCCAGGAGGTGGAATTTGAACGTGTCTTCGGCGACTTCCCAGCCGTAGACTTCATAGAAGGGTGTAGCGACCACACCAGCCGAGAGCCTGCCGGAGGGAGGAAGCCAGAAAGGCGTATCCTTCAGGAGGATGGCGAACACATAGGCGAGCATCAGACCGAGCCAGAAGACGGGGATGGACACGCCGAAGTTGGCCCCCACCATGGCGATCACGTCAATGATTGTGTTCCGCTTAACGGCGGAGATGATCCCGGCGGGGATGCCGATCAGGACTGCCAGCGAGAAGGCGGCTGTGCTCAGCTCAACCGTCATCGGCAGACGCTCGACGATGATCTCAACGGCGGAGCGATGGAAACGGATCGACTCGCCGAAATCGCCTCTGACGACATCGCGCATATAGATGGCAAGCTGGACGGGGATGGGCTTATCCAGCCCTTTCTCCCGGATGAAGCGGTCGCATACTTCCTGGGTGGCTTTCTCGCCCAGAATGGCCTTGCAGGGGTCTCCAGGGATGGCGCGCCCCAGAATGAACGTAACTACGAGGATGCCGAACAGAACAGGGATGGAGGCCAGAATACGCCGCACGATGTAGTTGATCATAGGCCGATCCTGCTTCTCTCAGCCCAAGCCGGCGGGCTATACGGTCTGCGTTCATAAGGAAAGCGCGGGATGGCAGAGATGCGAATGGCACACGCGCCACCCCGCGCTTCCAACTATAACGCTCTTAGAGCGCTGTGGTCAAGAGAATTACTCACCTTCGGCGTTGATCAGACCCCACAGGTAGGACATGTACTCGAAGGCGCCTGTGTTGCCGACATGGTACGGGTTGGAAGCATCCCAGGCGACAGCCCAGGAGGCGACCACGTCGTTGGCGTCCAGAGTGGAGCCATCGTGGAACAGGACGCCCTCGCGCAGCGTGCACGTCCAGACCGTCAGGTCGTCGTTCGGCTCGCAGGAGGTTGCCAGCGCGGGCACGGTGGCCGTGCCGCCGACCTCGTAGGCGTAGAGCGACTCGGTGACCTGCTCGCAGGCGCGGAGCGACTCACCGTCGGTCTCATCGCCGCAGTAGAGGCTGATCGGCTCGGCGTTCTGCATCCAGACGAAGGTGTCGCGCCCGTCGGGGACCATCACGGCGAAGTACTCATTGCCGAGCGGGCTGGCATGCGCGTTCTCGACGTCCGCGCGGTAGGCGACAGCCGAAGCGCCGTGAACGATGGGAACCATCGGGACCAGCTCGCGGATGGCGTTATTGGCCTCGGCATAGAGCGGTGCGGCCTCTTCCGGATCGGCGACCTGGGCGGCCTCTTCCAGCACCTCATAGATCTCGGGGAACGGCTCGCCGAACTGCGGGTTGTCGCGGCTGAAGTGGAAGTCGAGGAAGTTGGTCACGTGCGGGTAGTCGGCGTTCCAGCCGAGCAGGTAGATGCCGTCCAGTCTACCTGCGGTGGACTCTTCAATGAACGCGCCGGACGCCATGACGACGATGTCGGCCTCGATGCCCAGATTCTCGCGGAGCTGGGCCTGGAGTTCCTCGGCCACACGACCGGGCTCCGGCAGGTAGGAGCGGAAGACATCGCGGTAGTAGATGGTGGTCTGGAAGCCGTCAGGGTAGCCCGCCTCGGCGAGCAGGGCGCGAGCGGCCTCCGGGTCGAAGTCGTACCAGGGGTCACCCTCGCAGCCGTTGGGGATGCTGCACGGCGTGAAGTGCGATGCAACCTCGGAGCCTGGCGGGTAGAAGTTGTCCACGATCCTCTGGCGGTCAATGCCCATCGCGATGGCCTGACGGACGCGGACATCGTCGAAGGGCTCGAAGGTGTTGGTCATTGCCACGTAGAGGATGTTCAGAGCGGGACGCTCCAGAAGCTGGAGGTTGGGGTCCTCGCGGATGGTGTCGAAGTCATCGGGGCTGGGGTTGTCAATGCCGTCTACCGTGCCGGACTGCAGCTCGAGCAGACGGGCCGCGCCCTCGGTGCTCCACCGGAAGACCAGGGTCTCGGTCTGAGCGGGGTCGCCCCAGTAGTCATCGAAGCGACGGAAGATGATGCTCTCCCCCCGGTTCCAAGTGTCGATCATGTAGGGGCCGGTTCCGATGGGGTGCTCGAGCAGATCGCCTGTGCCGCCGGTCTCCTCAATCCACTCTCTGGGCTGGATGCCGAAGGACGAGAAGGCGACCTTGGCCAGGAAAGCGGGATCGGGGGCGCACAGGGTAAAGCGAACTGTCATTTCGTCCAGCGCTGCGATCTCGTTGATGGTGCTGCCACCCTCCACGCAGGGCGCACCGACAACCATCGGCTCAAAGGCCATGGCCTCTTCCTCGGCGGGTGCTTCTTCCTCAGCGGGGGCAGCTTCTTCCTCGGCGGGAGCGGCTTCTTCCTCTGCCGGAGCTGCTTCCTCTTCAGCCGGAGCAGCCTCTTCAGGGGTAGCCGTTGGCTGGGCACACGCTACGAGTGCCGCCGCCAACAACAGCGCCAGGATCGCGAACATGAACAGCTTCTTAGACATAGAGTTTTCTCCTCCTCAGAGATTGAGTCGAGAAACAACAGCCATTTCTTTGTAAAGGGGGCATGTACA
>DRKO01000123.1 GCA_011051745.1 Chloroflexota bacterium
GATAACCCGCTCGTGCCCCTTGCTTAAAGGAGTCACTCATGGACTTTGCCCTCAATGAGGAGCAGCGCATGTACCGCGCCGCCGTGCGCGACTTCGCGGAGAAAGAACTCAGGCCCTACGCCGCTGAAGTGGACGAGAAACAGGAGCTTCGCTGGGAAGCCATCGCCAGAATGCCGGTGCTCGGCCTGACCGGCCTTCAGGTCCCGGAGGAGTACGGCGGAGCCGATCTGGACAGCGTCAGCGCCGCCATTGCGCTTGAGGAAATCTCGCGGGCCTGCGGCAGCACCGGTCTGGCCGTCGCCGCCCACAACGGTCTGTGTTGCTTCCCCATCGTGAAGTGGGGAACACCGGAGCAGAAGGAAAAGTACCTTCCGCTCCTGACCACCGGAAAGGTGCTCGGCTCGCTGGCGCTCACGGAGCCGGACGCCGGGTCCGATCTGGTGGGCGGCGTGCGAACGACCGCCGTCAGAGAGGGGAATAGCTGGATCATCAACGGTGGCAAGACGTGGATCACCAACGCGCCCACCGCGCCCCTCGTCATCACCCTTGTGCGCACCGATCCCCGGGCCGAAAAACCCTCACACAGCCTGAGCCTGATCATCGTTGAGCGCGACACGCCCGGCTTCACCGTCGGGCCGCCCATCCCCAAGCTGGGTGTGCGCGGTTCGCATAGCTGCCCCCTGACCTTCGACAATGTGCGTGTGCCGCTCGACAACCTGCTTGGCGAGGAAGGACGTGGCCTCCACCAGACCCTCCAGACGCTCGACGGCGGGCGGATCGGCATCGCCGCCTGCTGCGTGGGGCTGGCACAGGCCGCGCTGGAGGCCACGCTGACCTACATCCGGGAGCGCCGGACGTTCGGGAAGAGGCTGGCCGATCATCAGGCCGTGCAATTCAAAGTCGCCGACATGGCCGCCCGCATCGAGGCCGCCCGCTGGCTGACCTATCACGCCGCCTGGCTCAAAGATCAGGGGAGAAACTTCACAAAAGAGGCCGCGATGGCGAAGATTGTCGCCTCAGAGGCCTCCGAGTTCGTCGCTTATCAGGCCATCCAGTTGCACGGCGGCTATGGCTACAGCACCGAGTTTCCGGTTGAGCGCATCTACCGTGACCAGCGCCTGATGAGCATCGGGGAAGGCGCGAACGAGATTCTTCGCCTTGTCATCGCCCGCCGGGTGCTTGAGGCCTGACGGCAAACCGCGAACAACAGGAGGTTCAGATGGCGGAAGGACGCCAGATCAAACGGGGAAGCGCGTTGATCGCAGACGTGGTGAACTTCTACGGGCAGGAGCTTCGCTCGCTGGAAGCGATAGCCGATGTGCTGGACGACCTCTACAACACCCTCGCCAGCACCGTCACCAGCCACCGGGGGGAGGTCGTCAAGTGGCTGGGCGATGGAGCACTGGCCTGCTTCTGGGAAAGCGGTCATGAGCATGACGCGGTCAGAGCCGCTCTCGGCCTTCAGAAGGAGTTTGAGGGCTTCATCCGGCGGCACGGCTTCGAGCGCAGCGGCCTGACGATCAGCGTTGCCAGCGGAGAGATGATCGTCGGGACATTCGGCACAGGGATCGCAGCCCACTATGACGTATTCGGCGAGCCGGTGAACTGCACCGCCACCATCATGCCGGGGGCCTCCGGCGCGATCACGATCTGCGAGGCGACCTACCGGGCCGTCTCCGGCTCGGTCAGCGCCGAACTCCTCGCCGAGCATGAATACTTCGGCCCGCTTTACGCCGTCCGCTCCGGTCGCTGACGGCGACCTCAGAGGCGGGGGAACCCCCTTCGGGGGCACGCCCGCCTCCTTAGCGGCCTCAACTCACAGCCGTATCCTCTGCTATTCAGTCGCTAACCGCCCCCGCGGCCTGCGCCGCTTTCTGCCGGTGCAGTTCATCCACGCGGGCACGCACTTCCATCAGCCGCTCGCCGTGCAGCGGATAATGACGCAGGGCATAGATCGTCACCAGCAGCGCCAGAAGCGGCGCACCGGCCATCAGAAAGCGGAATCCCCAGACCGCCGAGGTCGGTTGCACCGCCAGATTGGGGACGTAGCCGGTCAGCGGCAGGATCGTGGCGATCAGGATCGCCTCGGCGGAGAAGGCCAGCCGGATGATCGCCCCGTTCATGCCGAAGAACATCCCTTCGCGCCGGTGTCCGGCGATCAGTTCGTCCTCGTCGATCACATCGGCGATCAGCAGGTCGGAGAGCATCAGCAGGCCGGGTAGACCCAGCACCAGCAGGCAGGTTCCCACGATGGCAACCGTGAAGTTGCTGGCGAGGAGCATCACCACCAGGCCGGGCATAAACGCCAGCGAGGCGTACACCCACGCCCGCCGTGAACCGGCGCGCTGGGCGATCTTCGTCCAGATGAACATCGCCGGAATCGAGAGGATGAACGGCACGCCCAGCAACAGCGACTCCTGCGTCGCCGCGTCAAGCCCCCCCTCGATGTCGGTCAGCCGGATCACGTACTTGGCATAGAAGGGCAGCGCCGCCACCATGATGTTAAAGATAAACTCTTTGGCTACGTTCGCCAGCAGAAACCAGCGGAAACTGAGGCTGCTCAGGCTGGCGCGTAGCGCCTGCCCCAGCGGCATCCCTTCCTCGCTCCGGTGAATGGCCGGGTCCTCACGGCTGCCCAGCAGGGAGACA
>DRKO01000124.1 GCA_011051745.1 Chloroflexota bacterium
AGGCGTTCCACATCGCCGTAAATGTCATCCGGCGTCCCCAGCGCGACTGCTTCCCCCTCAGAGAGGAGCATGATCCGGTCGGCGTGTTCGGCCATCTCCTCGGCGGAATGGCTTGCCATGAGGATCGTCACGCCGAGCTCCCTGTTTAACTCCCGGAGCACGGCGAAGACCTCCTGCCTGCCGACCGGGTCTAACTGGGAGGTCGGCTCGTCCAGCACCAGCAGATCGGGCCGCATCGCCAGCCCGGCGGCGATTGCCAGACGTTGCTTCTGCCCGCCGGAGAGCTCATGAGGATGCCTGTGCTCCATGCCGTCCAGCCGGACGGCCTCAAGAACCTGAGGGATGCGGGCCTGCATCTCCTCGCGGGGGAGGCAGATATTCTCCAGCGCAAAGGCGATCTCGTTCTCAACCGAGGTGGCGATGAGCTGCGTTTCGGGGTCCTGAAAAACCTCGCTCACGTGGCGGGCCAGCCTGCTGACCGGATGCTCGATCGTATCCAGCCCCGCCACCGTCACCCGACCGAAGAAGCGGCCTCCGTAGAACTGGGGGACGATCCCGTTCAGCGTCAGGCAGAGCGTCGTTTTGCCCGCCCCCGTCGGGCCGATCAGCCCCAGAAACTCCCCGGCCTGAATCTCCAGCGAAATATCCTTCAACGCCAGCCGCGCCGCGCCGGGGTACATGTAAGAAACGTCTTCAAAGACGGCGATCGGCTCAGGCGCGAGTGCCGGTTCGGGGCGATTTGTTTTCAGGAGGAATCCGGTGCTCATGGGCATGACTCTATCGCAAAAGCCGCGATTGTCACATTAACATCAGAGGGCCTGACCCCACGTCCAAAAAGGGGGAAAGCCACCCTTGCGGGTGGCTTTTGTGCGTTGGGCAATTTTTGGGGAAAAAAGATGCTGCATTGAAGCTGCAATCTTTATTCTTTTTTGGGCCGGGAGCAAAACGCCCAACGCAACTTAGTTAAATATATCGAATAAGTCTTAAATTTACAATTAAGGGGCGGTTAGAACCTGATTTTTTCACAAATGTTCACAATCGAGGGGAGACGCCGGAACGGATACCCTCAGGGCGCAAGCCGCCACACCAGCACCCGGCCATCGTCCCCGCCGGAAACCAGCGTCGCGCCGTCCAGCGAGAGGGCGACATCACGCACCATCGCGCCGTGCCCGGAGAGCATGCGGATGCGTTCCCCCGTGCGGGCGTTCGAGATGCGCACCCCGCCATCCGAGCCGCCGGAGAAGATCAGGCTGCCATCAGCCGAGTAAACCAGGCTCCAGACCTCGCCGCCGTGCGCCTGCCAGACGACCTCCAGTTGCCGCTCCTCGACATCCCATATCCCGATCTCGCCCCGGCCCGTCCCCACCGCCAGATACCGCCCGCCCGGCGAAAAGGCCAGCGCCAGCGCCTCGTCTCTCAGCCCGATCAACCAGGCGACAGGCTGCCCATCGGCGGCCCCGCGCAGGATCACCACGCCGACCGCGTCGCCGGTGGCGAGCCAGCGTCCATCCGGCGAGTAGGCCACACTGCGCAAGCGGGTGCGATGCCCTTCCAGCGTGAAGAGCGCCGCGCCCGTCGCCGCCTGCCAGACCTGCCCGATGGAGTTGTAGAGGGCCACCGCCGCGAACTGCGCTCCATCCGGCGAGTAGGCAACCCTGACGACCTGCCCGCTCATCCGTCGCCCGAAAAGACGCTCCCCCGTGAGCGGGTCCCAGACCTCTACCGTGCCGTCACGTCCGCCTGAGACCATCTGGCGGCCATCGGGCGAGAAGGCCACGCTGTAGGCGGCACTCCGGTGACGCTCCAGCGTGTGGAGAAGCTCCCCGCTCTCTCCGTCGAAGAGCCGCACCCGCCGGTCGGTGCTGGCCGAGGCGATCAGCCGCCCGTCCGGCGAGACGGCCACGCCGCGCACCGAGCCGTGATGTCCGGTCAGGACAAGCGCGAGTTGCAGGCGATCAACCGTGACGGGCAGAATCGCATCGGTCGCCAGAGGGGGCGCGGGGATGGCTGTGGGCGTGGCGGTGGCGTCCGGCGTGGGGGTGGCTTCGGGGGTCGGGGTGGCGGAGGGAGGCAGCGGAGTCGGGGAAGGAGGAACGGGCGTCGCCGTTGCGTCGGGCTGTGAGCGCGGCGCCTCCGCCGGAAGCGGCCCGGAAGGCACGGACGGAGCAGCACAGGCAACGCTGAGCATCACCAGCACGATCAGCCCGACCCCGACACGTTCAGGGATTCTCATAAGCCTGATTATAAGAGACCTGACGCGCCCGACAACTCCCTCCGGCGGGGGCATCAAGGGTGGCCCTCCGGGCGGGGGCTGATACAATAGCGGACACTCTGAAGAAGATGGAGCCAGCCACCCGATGCCCGATCTGATCGTCCCCTACCCCGTCCCTTACGTCTGCCAGTTTGCCAGCCCGGAGCTGGTACGTGCCTTTTTGAGCGGAGAGCGCCCGCTGGAGAGCGATCCGAACTGGGCCGCCTATGGCGCGGAAAGCCCCGCCGAATACGCCTACTGGGCGCAGCGTTCGTGCGGGGTTGTGTGCGTCAGGATGGCGGTCGAGGCCATCACAGGGCAGGACGGCGGTCCGGTCATGGCGTGGGTGAGGGCCGGACTGGCGATAGACGGCTATCTGAGGGAGCGTCGCCCGGAGCGCCCCGTTGAGAAGGGATGGAAGCACGCTGCGCTGGCCCAACTGGCAGCCAGCCGGGGATGCCACGCGGAGCCGGTCGGGAACCTGAGCCTGAGCGATCTGGCGGAGCACATCCGGCGGGGGCGGCTGGTGATCGCCTCGGTCTCCCCGGAGCTCGGCGAGGAGGGGCCGATCACGCGCCGGAGCGGGCATCTGGTTGTAGTCTACGGGATGGGGTACGACGAAGCGGGCCGGATCGAGGCCGTCATCCTCCACAACCCCTCAGGCCGGACGGCGGCCCTCCGGCAGGGAGCACGCATCCCCGCCGGGCGGTTCTGTGAGGCCTTCTCTGGACGGGGGATCGTCATCGGGCCGCCGCCGACAGGATGACGGAGACGACGTAGAGCGCCCCCAGCACGACCAGAATCGTCATGCAGCCGATTGAGAACGTCTTCCAGGCGATCTTCAGGGCGAACTTGAGCAGATACCAGAAGCCGATCAGGAGCAGACCCCCGATCGTCAGGACGATCAGCATCACAGGGCTGATACCGAACAGATCCGCAACCGGCCTTATGAATTCCATACCTGCCCCCTTTTGATCACCGTCTTGACCACGTTTCCACCGAAGCGATACGCCAGATGCCGGTAGTCCGGCGCGTCGAGGATCAGGAGGTCGGCCTGCTTCCCCGACTCCAGACTGCCGAGCTGCCCGCCACGCCCGACGGCATACGCCGCGTTGAGCGTAGCCGCTGCCAGCGCCTCCGCCGGAGTGATGCGCATCGCGCGGCAGGCCAGCGCCATGACAAACTGCATGGATTCGCACCATGCCGTGCCGGGGTTGCAGTCGGTCGCCAGCGCCAGCGCGCCGCCCGCCCTGATGATCTCCCGCGCCGGTGTGTACTCGCGCTCACCCAGCCCGAACGGGGTGGCCGGCAGCGCAACCGCCACCGTCTCCCCCTGCCCCAGCGCCCGGATATCCTCCGCAGGCGTGCGCACCAGATGATCGGCGGAGGTGGCCCCCAGCTCGACGGCCAGCTTCGTACCGCCCAGCCCGGCGAACTCGTCCGCGTGTATCTTAAGCGGCATACCGTGCGCCTTCCCGGCCTCCAGAATGCGCCGCGATTGATCGAGATCGAAGACGCCCTCCTCACAGAACACGTCAATGAAGGGCGGCGGCTGGCCCCGGCTGCGTGCGAACTCGACCACCGCCGGGATCATCTCCGTGATGATCAGCGCCACGTAATCGTCCGTTCGCCCTTCATACTCCGGCGGGACAGCGTGCGCACCCAGAAAGGTCGCCACGATGTCCACCGGGTGGGAGGCGTCGAGGCGGTAGATGGCCTCCAGCAGTTTGAGCTCATTCTCGACATCCAGCCCGTAGCCGGTCTTGATCTCGACGGTGGTCGTGCCCAGCCTCAGCATCCGGTCGAGACGGGCTTCCGTCTCCGCTACAAGCTGTTCAAGGCTGGCCGCACGGACGTGGCGCACGGTGCTGTTGATCCCCCCGCCAGCGGCCATGATCTCCATGTACGTTGCGCCCGCAATGCGCATCTCGAACTCGGCGGCCCGGTCACCGGCCCATACGAGATGGGTGTGCGGGTCAACCAGACCGGGCACAACGGCGCACCCATCGGCGTTGATCTCGTGGCGGGCGGTGTATTCGGCCCGCAAGTGTTCGGAGGGGCCGACCGCGAGGATGCGCCCCCCGTCAATCGCCACCGCGCCGCCCTCGATCAACTCCAGTGAGCCGAGCGCCTCGCCCCGCTGCGGCGCACCTTCCTGCGACGGCACAACGCAAACCTGACCGGCGTCGTAAATCAGCAGATCAATCATCGTAAAGGCAGTTTAGCACGGGGGCACTCTTCCGGCAACGGCCCCGGCTGGAGCGGCGCGGCTTCTTCTTGACAAACAGAGGATATGCTTTTAAATATGGAGAACTTACTCGCTCCGCAGGGCGGGCCTCAACGACAGGCAGGGCGTGCGCGTTTGCCGCGCACGTGACGCAGTAGACTCCGGAGAGCACAGCCATCTATGCACCTTCCCTTTGAACTGGATACGCTGGCCCTTGTCGGCATCACTATCATAGTCGCCTTTGCCGTCGGGCAGCTATTCCGGCGGATCGGAATCCCGCAGGTCGTAGGGTTCATCATCGCCGGAGCACTGCTCGGCCCCTCGTTCCTTCACCTTATCCCTGAGGAACTGAACTCCAGCCTGCTCTTTATCAGCGAGATCGCGCTGGGGCTGATCGGCTTTGAGATGGGCGGGCATCTGCGCTTCAGCGAACTGCGGAAGATGGGCAGGAGCATCCTGCTCATCGTTCTCCTTGAGGCGTTCGGGGCCTTCGCGCTGGTGGGAGGGGGGATGTATCTCCTCACAAACTCGTTGCATACCGCCCTGATCTTCGGCGCTCTGGCTTCGGCCACCGCCCCCGCCGCCACGGTGGATGTGCTGGCCGAATATCAGGCGGACGGGCCGCTCACGATCACGCTGCTGGCCGTGATCGGCCTGGACGATGCGATCTCACTGCTCCTGTTCAGCGTGGCGGCGGCAGTGGCCGAGTCGCTCCTGAGCCAGTCCGGGCCGGTGTCCGTGGCCGAGATGGTGAAGCTGCCCTTCTTCGAGATCGGAGGCTCGCTTGTCGTGGGGCTGGCGTTCGGGTTGCTCCTGAGCGAGATGATGAAGCGGTTTCACCTTCTGGCCCGCGAACACGACGCGATGGTGATCCCGGTCGGGCTGGTGTTCGTCTGCGCGGGGCTGTCCCGTGTTCTCGATCTCTCGCCCATCCTCACCACAATGACGCTGG
>DRKO01000125.1 GCA_011051745.1 Chloroflexota bacterium
GGGAGATCGTCGGGGTAGACTGTAGGGGCCATGAAAACAATTGTCGTAATCCCCACCTATAACGAAGCGGAAAACGTCCCCCCGCTGGCCCGCGAGCTGTGGGGGCTGGGTCTCCCTGATCTCTCGATCCTGATCGTGGACGACAACTCCCCGGACGGCACGGCGGAGGTCGCCGGGCGGCTGGCGGAGGAGAATCCGGGCAGGATGCACGTCCTGCGCCGCCCCGGCAAGATGGGGCTGGGCACGGCTTACCGGGATGGCTTCCGCCGGGCGCTGGAGATGGGAGCGGAGGCCATCGTCCAGATGGACGCCGACTTCTCGCACTCGCCCTCCTACATCCCGCAGATGCTCGACCTGCTCGATGAGTACGATGTGGTGGTCGGCTCGCGCTACGTCGAGGGAGGCAGGACGGATGAGCGCTGGGGCTTCGGGCGTTATCTGTTGAGCTGGTGGGCCAACTCGATCTACACGCGCCTGATCCTGCGCACCCGTCAGCGTGACACAACCGCCGGGTTCAAAGCCTGGCGGCGCGAAACGCTGCTCGGCATCGGGCTGGACCGCATCACTTCCAACGGCTACGACTTTCAGGTCGAGATGACCTACGTCACCGAGCGGCTGGGATACCGCGTCAAGGAGATTCCGATCTACTTTGAGGATCGGCGCATCGGGCAGAGCAAGATGGACATGCAGGTGAAGATCGAGTCGGCGCTGCGTGTGTGGGAGATTCTGCGGCGGCATCGCCATCTGACGCCCGCCATGCGCGTCCCCCTTGAAGAACAGCCCGACGCGCCGCAGGAGAAGGCCGCCTCGCAGCCTTAGGAAGCCGTAACCGTCTCCTCCTGCCGCCTCCCGCTCGCCACTTCCGAGAGCAGGATTCCGGTCAGGATCAGCCCGCATCCGGCCAGTTCCTTCACGCCCAGCAGTTCCCCGGCCCACCACCAGCCGAAGAAGGCCCCGAACACCGGCTCCAGGCTGAAGATCAGCGCGGTATGCGCGGGCGTGGTGAAGCGCTGGGCGTGCGTCTGCAGGCTGAAGACCAGTGCCGTCGCCACCACGCCGGTGAAGCCGATTGCCCCCCACGTCGGGGCCGGGAGGGCGAGGGTCGGGGTTTCGAGGGCGAAGGCGGCCAGCAGCGCCAGCCCCGCCACCGTGCCGACCTGCATCACTGCCAGCCGCGCCGTGTCAAACCGGATGGCGAAGTGGGAGATGCTGACGATGTGCAGCGTGAATCCCAGCATCCCGCCCAGCACCCACAGATCGCCGCTCTGCAGGCGCAGGCTCTCGTCCAGCACCAGCAACCCCAGCCCCACCGTCGCAACCAGCGAACCGACCACCGCCGCCGTCGTCGGCGTCCGGCGCAGAAGCAGCGCCGCGAGGAGCGGGACGAGCACCACGTTCAGGCCCGTGATGAAGGCCGTCTCGCCGGTTGTCGTGAACTGCAGGCCGACCGTCTGGAGCGTGTACCCCAGCCACAGCCACACCCCGATCACTGCACCGGCCAGCGCCTCGGCCCGGGTGATCGTCCGCATCCGGCGGCGGAAGATCGCCAGCAGCACGAGCGAGGCCGCCACAAACCGCCACGCGACGAACGTCAGCGGCCCGACGCTGCCGAGCGCGTTCTTGACCATAACGAATGTGGCTCCCCAGATCAGCGTGATCACGCCGAGGATGAGATCGGCCTGCCAGCGGGGCATGCTGCTGAGTCCTCCCTTCCGCCTCTCTGCTCTCCTGCATAATGCCCTCTCCTCACCGGAGGGGACGTTCCAGCTCGATCTCGTCCCGCAGGGGGATTCCGTCCAGCCCGACGGGGGGAATCTCCGGCTTCAGGCGGCGTGACTCGGTCAGCGCATCGGGGTAGACGGCCACCAGCCGGAAGCCGCGTTTCTGGTAGAAACGAAGGGCCGGAAGGTTGTCGTTAGTCGTGATCAGCCACAGCCGGGCACATCCGGCGGCGCGGGCCCGCTCAACGAGGGCCTCGATCAGCGCCGATCCGACGCCGATCCCCTCCACCTGACTGTTGAGCGTCACGATCTCGCAGGCTTCCCCCGCGATCTGATAGGTCAGCAACCCGACCGGCTCATCCCCGCGCAGCGCGATCAGTCCGGGCAGGGCCTCGGCCTGATGCACACGCCCTCGCGTGACGATGCGCGTTGACCCCCACGCCTCCTCCAGAAGACGCGCCGCCCACCCGCGATAGGGATCGGTTAGCTCCTGTATCTGGATGGCCTCCATCACTCCCCGATCCCGACCCCCGGAGCCAGACGCGCCCGGACGCGCTCCGGCATGATCTCGGCGATGCGTCCCAGTTCCTCGGCGTCGAAGGGGCGCAGCAGCACGACCGCCACGCCATAAACGGCGATCCCGCCCGCCAGCGCCAGCGGAACGCTCACCTGCGCCAGTGCCCAGGTGGCGGCGGCCATGAGAGCCGTTGCAGCAGTGATGCGCCCCAGCACGCGCACCCAGGGCACGCGCCCCAGCGCGGGCTTCATCACCAGATAGAAGAAGGTCAGCAGCACCAGCTCTGAGAAGATCGTGATCACCGCCGCCGCGCGGTAGGAGAAGTAGCGGATGAAGATCAGGTTGGCGGTCGCGTTAAAGACCACCCCCACCACGAAGGCCCACGTCAGCGTGCGCTGGCGGTTCAGCGCGATGACGACGTAGTTGGTCACGCTGTTGATCCAGCCGATAGGGATGCTCCACACGAAAATCTGGAGCGCGATCGCGCCGTGCGGCAGAAACTGCGACCCGCCCAGCAGCCCGATCAGGAAGTACGCCAGCAACGTTGTGATCACCGCCAGCGGCATCGAGATCAGGCTCAGCAGCTTGACGGAAAACACGTAACTGCGGCGCAGCGCGGCGCGATCCTCCAGCGCCTGACGGGACATGATGGGGAAAAGCGCCTGCGTGAAGAAGGAAGGAATCACGTTGATGGCGTCAATCCATTTGTAGACCACGCCGTACCAGCCGACGACCGTCGCGCTGGTCATCGCTTCCAGCAGCACAATGTCCATGCGGAAGAACAGGGTCGCCAGCAGGTGGTTGATCATGAGGGGGAAGGATTCGGCGAGCGCGGCGCGTTGCAACCGCAGGTCGAACTCCCAGCGCGGGCGGAAGAACATCCGTATCGTCAGCCCGATCAGAATGGCGAGCGTCACGCCGCTGACGATGATGCTCACCGCCGCCAGCCCGACGATCCCGAAGCCGAGCAGCAGCGCCGCCACGCCCAGGCTGGCGACCAGCATCGTGCTGATCGTCTGGATCGCAGCGGGGTATTCGGCCTTCTCGTAGGCGTAGAAAAGGGCCGTCAGGCCCGTGCTGATGGTAGAGAAGAACAGCCCCCCGTACAACAGGCCGATGGTCCACATCGCATCGGCCTCGAGCGGCGGGCTGACCACCAGTTGCCGCAGGGCGAGGAACCCGCCCAGCAGCGGCAGACCGGCCAGCGCCAGCGCCAGCCGCAGGATCGTTGTGTTGACCAGATAGCGGTTCGCCTCGTCGCGGCGGCGGGCCACCTCCCGCGTGAGGAAGGTGTTCAGCCCGAAGTTGGAGAATATCTCGAACCACCCCCAGATCACGACC
>DRKO01000126.1 GCA_011051745.1 Chloroflexota bacterium
AGCAGCGGGTTGCGCTCCGCGACCGCACCCCCGGCGGTTGCCAGCCCCATCCCGCCGCTGAACCCCAGCCACACCGGCCAGTTGTGCCCGATTACGGCGGCCACCCCGCCCAGCGGGATCGCCCACGGGCCGGGGGAGAGGTGCTCTGCCAGCCACACTGCCGCAAATCCTTTGGCGAGATCGCCCAGCGCGACCAGCACACCCGCCACTAGTCCGCCGCCCCGCAGCGAGTTCAGTCCGCCGATATGCCCGCTGCCGTGCGTGCGTGGATCGGGCCAGCCGAAGAGACGCGCAAGCAGCACCCCGGTCGGGATGCTGCCCAGCAGATATCCGGCCACAACAACGGGAAGCAACTGCAAGGCTTGCATATAAACCGGGCTTTACGCGGCTGGCCGCAGGCACAGAAGCGGCATGGTGTCCACCAGATTCCCCCACTGCTCCGATTCTACCCCGGAAGAGGGGGTTAATGCCGGAAATGCCGCACGCCGGTGAAGCACATCGCCAGCCCCAGCCGGTCGGCGGCGGCGATCACTTCTTCGTCCCGGATTGAGCCGCCCGGTTGAACAATGGCCGTCACACCCGCCCCGGCGGCTACCTCCGGCCCGTCAGGGAAGGGGAAGAAGGCATCCGAGGCCAGTACCGCTCCGGCGGCCCGCTCGCCCGCCTTCTCGACAGCCAGCTTCACCGCATCCACGCGGCTGGGCAGCCCCCCACCGATGCCAACCGTCGCCCTCCCCCGCGCCAGCACAATCGCGTTGCTCTTGACGTGCTTTACCGCCCGCCATGCGAAGCGCAGTGCCGCCATCTCCTCCTCATTCGGAGCGCGTTTCGTGACGACTCGCCAGTCCGCCCCGTCGCCCGTGTCCGGCGTCTGGGCGAGCAGGCCGCCGCGCACGCTCCGCAGCGAGTATCTCATCGGGGGGAGCGGCTTCACCCTCAGCAGGCGGCAACTCCTGCGATCTGCCAGTATCTCCCGTGCCTCAACGGTGAAATCCGGGGCAGCGATGGCCTCGACGAACAGGTCACCCAGCGCCCTCGCGGTTGCCCCATCGAAGGGACGGTTGCAGGCGATCACCCCACCGAAGGCTGAGACGGGATCAGAGGCCAGCGCAGCCCGAAACGTCTCCGCCAGATCATCCCCCGAAGCGACCCCGCACGGGCTCAGGTGCTTGACGATCACGATCGTGGGCGCGTCGAAGTCCCCGGCGGCGGCCCAGGCAGCATCAATATCGAGCAGGTTGTTATAAGAAAGCGGCTTGCCCTGGAGCAATTCGCCGCCCAGCGGTCCCACCCCCGGCGGCGCATAGAGCGCGGCCTGCTGGTGCGGATTCTCGCCATAGCGGAGCATCTGCGCCTGCGGAAGCGTGATCGAGAGGGCCGGGGGCAACGCCGCCTCTCCCTCGCCGGAGAAATAGGCCGTGATGGCCGCATCATATGCCGCCGTCACCGCGAAGGCCTTCTGCGCCAGCCGTCGGCGCGTCTCCGGCATGGTATCGCCGCCGGTCTCGATCTCTTTCAGCACGGCGGCGTAGTCTTCCGGGCTGGTGATCACCGTCACACGGGCGAAGTTCTTGGCCGCCGCGCGGATCAACGCCACCCCGCCGATGTCGATCTGCTCGATTGCCCCGGCCTCTGTCGCATCCTCCCGGCTGATCGTCTCCACGAACGGGTAGAGGTTAACGACCACCAGATCGATCGGCTGCCAGCCCGCCGCCTCCAGCGTGGCCTGATCTTCATCCGTCCCCCGCGCCAGGATGGCGGCATGGATGGCCGGATGCAGCGTTTTGACACGCCCGCCGAGGATGGACGGCAGGCCGGTCAGTTCTTCGACGCTCATCACGGGCAACCCGGCCTCCCGCAGGGCCTGCGCCGTGCCCCCGCTGGCGATAAGCTCAACGCCCGCCGCCCTCAGGCCGCCTGCGAAATCTACCAGACCGCTCTTGTCATAGACGCTGAGTAACGCTCGCCGAATGCTCATGGATGGTATCGCCTTTCCAGTTCTGCCGAGACATCCTCCGGGGAGAGGCCACGTGCGGCCAGCAACACCAGACAGTGGTAGGTCAGGTCGGCCAGTTCGCTGATCAGCCGTTCGTCCCCCTGCGACGTGGCGGCCAGGATCACCTCGATGGCTTCCTCGCCGATCTTCTTTACGATCTCGTCCTCGCCCGCGTCAAGCAGCCGGTTGGTGTAGGACTCCGCTCTGGGGTGGGCCTGCCGATCTTTGATCACGGCGAAGACGCGGTCCAGCATGTCGGTCATGGTATCTCCGTTGTGGATACCCCTGAGGGTAAATCTATTCCAGCTTCCGAAAAAAGCAGCTTATCTCCCCCGTGTGGCAGGCCGGGCCAGCCGGACGCACCTTTAGCAGGAGCGTATCGGCGTCGCAATCCACGCGGATTTCCACCACATGCTGGATGTTGCCGCTGGTTGCGCCCTTATGCCAGAGTTCCCTCCGGCTACGGCTCCAGAAGTGCGCCTGGCCCGTCTCTCGCGTCAGGCGGAGCGCCTCGGCGTTCATCCAGGCCAGCATCAGCACCTGTCCGGTCTCCGCGTCCTGCACGATAGCCGGGATAAGCCCCTGTTCGTTCCACTGAATAGGGATGCGTTCGCTCACGGGTCGTCTCCTGTGCTCCGTTGTGAATTCTGCACCGGCAGGCTTCGTTTATGAGGTCGCCCGACGGAGTACGAAGGGAGGGATCAGCCGGGGCAGAACTCCTGCAGAGCGTCCGGTGGGACGATGCGCCATTCGTGCATGTTCTGGAAGCGGTCGGCAGGGCCGACGAAGAGCTTAAGCTGCACGCCCTGCACCTGACAGCTAACGGCGTAATGATAAACCGGATTGTAGAGGAGGATGGCCGCCGCCCGGTCAATGAACCACTGCTGGTAACTGCGATATAGCTCAGCGCGGCGCACACCGTTCGGATCGCGGCGTGCGATCTCCAGCGCCTCGCTGATGTCACGATCTGCGAACCCGCTGTAGTTCTGCCCGGAGTCCGCCTGTGACTCATGCCAGAAGGGATAGGGATCGGGATCAGCCAAGCGCCCTTGGCTGAACTCCACCAGCGCGGCGTCGAAGTCCCGCCCCTCGCCGTCTTGGTCCGGGGTCTGAAGACGGTCAAGCAATTCATCGGTGTCCAGCACCTCAAGCGTGACATCCACACCCAGTGCCTGCCACTGCTCAACGATGCTCTGGCCCAGTTCCCTGTCAGCCGGACGATCACCGACCAGAAGCGTGAAAGAGAGCGGCACTTCCTCGCGGGAGCGGATGCGGCCTCCCAGCG
>DRKO01000127.1 GCA_011051745.1 Chloroflexota bacterium
CTGGCCGGTATTCTCGGTCTGGGGGCTGTGATCCTCTACCTGTGGGCAAAAAGGCAGAGCGGCCAGTCCGAGGCGCCTCCGGTGGAAGCTCCTGCGCCGGGCAGGTAAGCAGGTAAAAGTCAGCGGGGGGCTGCTCCCCCCGTTCAAAAGCAACAGCGAGCATGGTTAAACGCCATGCTCGCTGTCTTGATTCCGGGTAACGCGCCCGGCAGCCTCAGGAGAGATAATCGCGCAGATTATGCGCCAGGCGCGGATGCCGCAGCCGCCGCAGCGCTTCTTTCTCCAACTGCCGGATACGCTCACGGGAGAGCCCGAATTTATTGGCGATCTCCTCCAGTGTGTGCTGCTCGCCCCCACCCAGACCAAAGCGTAGCCGCAGAATATGCGCCTGACGCGGCGTCAGTTCGGAAAGAACCTCCTCAATGGTCTCCTGAAGCAGGTGGTGGGCAGTCGCTTCGGCTGGCTCCGGTGTGTCCTGATCCTCGATGAAATCGCCAAATTCGCTGTCGCCATCGTCACCAACCGGACGCTCCAGCGCGATGGCATGCTGGCTGGCATCCATCATCCCGCGCACGCTCTCAGCCGGAAGATCCATTTCCTCGGCGATCTCCTCCGGCGTCGGACGGCGACCGAGCTCCTGTTCCAGAAGCTGCGCCGTGCGGTACATCTGGCGGATGCGCTCCGTCATGTGGAGAGGAATACGGATTGTGCGCGTTTTCTGAGCAAGGGCGCGTGTAATTGCCTGCCGGATCCACCAGGTTGCATACGTGCTGAAGCGATTGCCCCGCTTGTAGTCATACTTATCTACAGCACGCATCAGCCCGACATTCCCCTCCTGGATCAGGTCCGGGAAGGGTAATCCCTGGCCCATATATCGCTTTGCGATGCTGACCACGAGCCGTGTGTTAGCACGTCCCAGATGCTCACGGGCTTCCTGGGCTTGCTCGATCTGGGCGATCAGTTCGGCTCGCTCCGCCATGCTCAGGTCAGAGGCATGCTCCAGCTTTTTACGGGCCAGTTTCCCCTGCTCGATGCGCTTGGCAAGCTCGATCTCCTCCTCCGCCGTGAGGAGGGGTTCCTGAGCCATCTGACGGAAATACAGTCCAACCGGATCGTCGGCTGAAACGGCGTTAATATCAGCTATGATCTCCTCCTCGACGTTGGCTTCCTCACTCTCATCGGGTCGCAGGTCAAGGAGGGGTTCTTCTTCCTGCTGGCGGACTTCGATCCCCAGCTCTTCAAGCTCTTCCAGAATGGCTTCGAGCGTCGCCTCGTCCAGGTCTTCCGCGATGACCTCGACAAGGTCTTCATACGTTACAAAACCATGAAGATCGGCACGTGCTATAAGCTCCTGCATCACATCGCTACGCGATTCATCGTAGGTGTGATTCACTGCTTGCACCCTATCGATCATCTCCAAGACAGTAACTCTCAAGAACTTCTGATTCGCGAAACAGACAAGCCTTGTTATTTTAGCATAGATTATTTGTGAAATCAATAACGCGCCAGCGTGTTTCCGCGGGGCCTTTGCCGTCCTCCCGAAACAGGGTCAGCCCGTGTTGCCAGTGCTCCCCACCTGAGACCGGCTGCGCAGTCGCCCCATCAGGCCACCGATGCCCCCGGCCCCCCGATGGCCTTCCCCCGCGAGCGAGGACAGACAATAAGGAGGAAGTGGCATTCTCCTTCCGCCTGCCGGTGGGATGTAAGAAAGCCCCATCCCCCCACTGCGCTGTCTTGCGCGTTTCTGCCGACAGGTGCTATAGTCAGACTGACTTCAACCGATGATAACTGGCAGGGAACAACGGGGCGATGAGTGACTTTGATCACGATCCCGGCGATACGCCGGTCATCCGCAAACCTACGAACACCGATCGCTTCAATCGGGACGGCTTACCACCGGGTACAGGGCGGCTGAACCCCGCTGTTGCAGCGACACATGCTCGCATCTCCGCTCAGGATCGCCAGCGCTTACTTCGCGACCTCAGCGGAACCGGCTCGCTTCGCCGGAGCATCAAGATCGATCAGGCCCCGATCACGATCAAACAATTCTTGCGGGGCGAGATTGACCTCAACACAGAACTGGCGCGTCGCTTCGCCAGCGCCCCTCTGTTGACTTCCATCGCACGCTCCCCCCAGGATACGCGCCCGGCCAGCCGCGCCACCGCGATGCTGACCAGCCAGGACTCCGGAGCCATGCTGACCATTGACATCTTCAGCGACCAGAACGTCACCGAGGCGACGTTCACGCTGAACCACATGCTGGCGCTGAGGTTCCGGCTGGCCGATCTGAGCAACTACGATAAACGCCGCTGGATCGAGCTTATGCGCCGGGAAGCAGGGGTCGCCTTTCTGTGGACCAGCCGCCGCTGGGAGGATGATTATTTTATCTTCGTCCTGCGTCCTCACTATGTACGTATGTACGCCTTCTCGCCTGAGCGCTTTGATGCGTCCGTACGGTTGACACATCCCATCACCCGGCAGTTGATTCACTGGCTGGACATCCGGTGGTTTCAGCATAGCTGAAGTGCGTGCTGAATCGTAAAGAGGCTTTCCCGGAAGGCCTGCGGGGGGGAATCCGGGGGATGGGATCAAAAACCCTCGTCGCGTCCTACCCCAAACCCGCTGGGCCTGCCCGCCGCCACAGTTCCTCTCTGCTCGTCCTTGCCGGACAGGCAGAGAGGCGTTATCTATCTGACAGTCAGACAACCCATCGAATGTGTGAGGAGGGAAGTTCCTATGCCATTCGAATTGAAAAGCAGGGCCTTCGAATCCGGGGAGATGATCCCCGTCCGCTATACCTGTGACGGAGAAGATGTCTCGCCTCCTCTGGAATGGAGCGCTCCCCCCGAAGATACAGAAAGCCTGGTCTTGCTCTGTGATGACCCGGACGCGCCGGTCGGGACGTGGTCTCACTGGGTTCTTTACAACATTCCGGCGGAGTTTCGCCTGCTTCGAGAGCATGTCCCGCCTGAGGAGGTCCTCCCCTGGGGAGGGGTGCAGGGACGCAATGACTTTGGCCGAATCGGATATGGCGGCCCCTGCCCGCCGCGCGGACCTGCTCACCGCTATTTCTTCCGCCTGATCGCTCTGGACAAGCCCGTTACGCTCTCGCCCGGCGCGACGCGCCAGGAAGTGCTGCGACACATTCGAGGCCACATACTGGCCGAAACGGAGTTAATGGGGCGGTATGCCCGCCGCTAAAGCCACTCATCGCAAGGATCGCCCGTGTTTGAAATCGTATTTCTGGGGACATCGGCCAGCGCTCCATCCATACACCGGGGGCTGAGTGCGCAGGTAGTCATCTATCAGGGTTACCGCTTCCTGGTGGATTGCGGGGAAGGGACACAGCGCCAGATACTGCGCAGTGGGTTAGGCTTCAGGAGGCTTGACAAGATTCTACTCACCCACGGTCATCTGGATCACATCCTGGGACTGGCCGGGTTGATCTCAACGTACACACGCTGGGACGCCGCTGAGCGGATCGAGATATGGGGTGGCCGCCGGACTCTGGACCGTGTCCACGATTTGATCTTCGGGGTGGTGCTGCGCGGAGCCCGCCCTCCGGTTGAGATCGAGCTCTACGACATCAAGCCGGGCGTGTTAATGGAAGATGAGACGTTTCAACTCAGTGCCTTTCCGGTCGAACATCGCGGCCCCGACTGCTACGGGTTCTGCTTTGAGGAGAAAGCCCGCCGACCTTTCCTCAACGATCGGGCGGAGGAACTGGGGATTCCACATGGGCCGGAGCGGCGCGCGCTGGTCGCGGGCGAGACGATCAGGCTGGCAAACGGGCGCATTGTGCATCCCGATGAGGTGCTCGGCGATCCGGTTCCGGGGAGCAAGCTCTGCCTGACGGGAGACATCGCCCGCACCGATAACCTGATTGACGCCGTCCGCCACGCCGACGCGCTGGTCTGTGAGGCTACGTACCTTGATTATGAAGTCGAACTGGCCCGGCGTTTCGGCCACATCACGGCCCGCGAGGCCGGAGAGCTGGCCCGCAGGGCCGAGGTGCAGAATCTGGTGCTGACGCACATATCGCGGCGTTACCGGGAGCGTGAAGTTCTGGAGGAAGCCGAGCAGACCTTTCCAGGAGCGATTGTCGCCCGCGACTTTGATCATTTTCGCATTCGGCGTCAGCGGCCCCTGGAAAGAGTCCGCCCCTGAACAAGAAATCTCTTACGCTGCTCTAAAGCCCTTGAAATGCTGCGGGGTTCCCCCGGCTGGGCGCTCTCGCGACCCGGAGGGCCTTACCGGATGCCCCTCCTCAGGCATACGAGCGTTCAAGTTCCCTGGCTCTGGCAACCAGATCGGCCAGCGTCGTCTTCTCTAACCGTTCGATCAGGGCCTGCTGGGCCTCGACGAAAATCTCACAGGCAGGGCAGGTCGGCGAGAGTTCACATACGCTGGGATCGCGGGTACATCGGTTGAGCGTGATCGGCCCATCAATCGCCTCAACGATCTCCAGCATCGTGATTTCCTCAGGCGGACGGGCCAGGCTTACGCCCCCGCTTGCCCCTCGCGTGGCTTGCAGTACGCCCCTCACCACCAGCTGGGAAACGATCTTAGCCAGGAACGGCAGGGGGATTTTCTGGCGTGCGGCGATGGCAGCCGTCGGCGCACGCTCTCCGAAGGGGAGCTTCCCTACCTCGATGGTTGCTCTCAGGGCGTAATCCGCCTGTCTTGTGATCTCTAACATCAGTTGTCCTACCCTTCTGATACATCCAGTCACCCGGAACGAATTCAGGCACTTGTCATCTTAAATATCAAGATCAGCGTAAATCAGCTTGGGAAGACCGACAAGTGATAGAAGTCACACCCCCTATGTGACAATAACACTTCTCTCCCCTTTTGTGCCCCTTCTCCCAAAGATAATCGAGTTTACAGATGAATTTGACTATTATGGTCATACTTAGTATGATATTCGCATGCTACGCATCAGCCGTCGGGCCGACTACGCCGTCCGCGTCATGATCGCCGTTGCCAGCGAACCCTATGGGACATACACCCCGGCCTCTCAGATCGGGGAGGCGATGCTGATCCCACAGCCTTTTCTGGTGAAGGTAGTTGGTGACCTCAGGCGTGCGGGGCTGATCTCAACCGCCGCAGGGCGCGGCGGCGGGTTAACCCTCTCCCGTCCGGCTGACACCATCAATCTACGGCACATTATCGAATCCGTCGAAGGCCCCATCATTCTGAATACCTGCTTGCTGCGCTCTGGAGAGTGCCCGCGCGATCAGATCTGCCCGGCACATCCCGTCTGGAGGCATATTCAGCAGGTGCTATGCGGGGAGATGGAAGCTGTCACGCTTGCCGCTCTGGTCGAGCAGGGACACCTGTTGAGGCCTTCTCCACCGCCGGATGAGGACGATACACAGGGCACAGGGTGAGGTTTTTTTTGGGAAAATGAGCACAAATACGGTTGACTTTGACAGGAAAAGAGGGACCCTCCACATCACCAAGCTGGCTTTGCTGGCGCTCATGTCGCTGGCAGTGCTGGCTTTGCTATTCATGATCGTCAAACCGGTCAAGGTGCTTCCCCGCCTCACGCAGGCCCCTACTTACACCCTTCAGGATCAAAACGGAGAGCCTTTCAGCGACGACAACCTGCGCGGAAAGATCGTGCTCTACGACTTCATTTACACATCCTGCACCACCGTTTGCCCCGCTATGACCGGCCAGATGCTTCAGGTTCAACAGGAACTGGCCGAAAGGGGCTGGCTGGGCGATGACGTTGTGCTGGTGTCCATCACGTTTGATCCAGAGCGGGACACACCGGAGCGGCTGCGAGAGTATGTGGCCCAGATGCAGGTTAGCCCGGAGGGCTGGTACTGGCTCACCGGCGACCTTATGACCATCAAACAACTGGTGGGGGGCGAGTTCGGTGTCTATTTCGAAAAAGCACCGCTGGATGAAGCTGCCGCCGAAGCCGCGGGCCTGACTCCCGAAGAACGGGCTGATAACTACGACTTCATTCACGCCTCAGTTTTCGTTCTGGTGGACGGGAACGGGCAGATACGGGCTGAGTACCACGAGTTGATCGACGTTGACCAGATACTGCGTGATATCGAGCTGGCCGTCAGGGAGAAGAACGCGCAGGGGATAGGCCGCCTTGTCCGGCAGGCCGCACATCTGGTGAAGGCCTACCCCTAGCAGGGTGTCACAATGGCGCAATTCTTGAGCAGGCCCCTTAACTGGCTATTTCTCGCGCTGGGGGCGCTTGTCGCCGCAATGACGGCTTTTGTGGTGTTCCAACCGGTACAGGTGATCCCCCGGCTGGCCTACGGGCCGGAGTACGAACTCATTGACCAGAACGGCCAGCCGTTCACCGACCGGGACTTTCAGGGCCGGATCGTCCTCTACGGCTTCGGTTACACCAGCGATCCGACGGATATCATCATCCAGACGCTCACCGACATGCAGGACTTTCAGCGCCGGATAAAGGCTGAGGAGTTTGATACACAGGTCGCGCTCGCCCTGATCCTCTTTGACAATCAACGGGACACCCCGGAGCGTCGGCAGGCCTTTGCCGGGGAGCACGGCCTTGACCTCAGCAACTGGGTTTTGCTGAGCGGTGACGCTCAGAGTCTTAAGCGCGTCATCGGGCAGGGGTTCGGGGTCTACTACGAGGCAGTTCCCCTCGCCGATCTGCTGGAGAGCCGGTCCGAGTGGCTGCGTGAGGATGTCTCCGTCGAGGTTACGCCGGATGCTTACGGCTTTCTTCAGGCACAGCGTTACATCCTCGTGGACGAGCGAAACATCATCCGGGCCGAGTACCGCGCCCCGCTCGACGTTGAGCTGGCGATGCGCGATATCCGCTACATCATCCGAGAGAAAAACAGTAAGGGCGTCTCCCGCGCACTCAACGAGGCGGCTCACTTGTTCCTGTGCTATCCACAATGAGGTTGCAGACTGTCTGTCATCTTTAACAAAAGGAGAAGGAGAACTATGACAGAAGAGCAGGTACAGGCCATCGGTGAGGAGCACTCACCGGACGCTGAAGAGCAAAAGGAGCACTTCACTCCTGTTGCGTCGTTCGTGCTGATGGCCCTTTATATCCTCATCTTCGCGCTCGCGTGGGGCCTGGTTTACTTTAACGATCTGCTGGCACGGAGGTAAACAGACCGATGCATATAGATCGACTTGAGGCGACCTTTTTGTGGCTGTCCGGGATCATGCTGGTTGTCTTTGCCGGGGCGATCATCGTCAGCGTATTCGGGCTGGGGGTTCAACTACCAACCCAGGTTGATCAGGTAGCCCCCACCGAAGTAGACACCGAGCCCGGCTTCAGCGACCCCGGTCTGCGAGAGATCTATCCGGGCCGCTACGAGGCCTACTTTGTCGCGCAGGCCTGGCAATTCACGCCGAACGAGATCACCGTGCCGGTTGGATCGGAAGTCACCTTCTTCCTGACCAGTAAGGATGTCCTCCATGGTTTCAAGGTGTTCGATACCAACGTTAACATCATGATCATTCCCGGTCAGGTCTCAGAGGTGACATACACCTTTGATGAACCCGGCGTGTACCGATTTTATTGCCACGAATACTGCGGCGCGTTGCATCACACAATGACGGGTGTGATCAATGTGGTAGAGGGAGAGTGACTTCATGTCCTCTGAACCGCAGGTTGTGGCGGCTCCACCCGCGCCGATCACCCTCCGCTCAGCGATTGAGACGGTTGTGGCACTGTTCAAGCTCCGGGTGGTAGCGCTACTGCTGATGGCTGCCGTGGGCGGGGCATTCCTGGGCGCGCAGGGGGTTCCTTCTCCGCTGGCGATCGTGATCCTCCTGATCACCGGAACGCTGGCCGCCGGGGGAGCCTCGGCGATCAACCAGTTTCTGGAGCGGGAAGCCGATACCCGGATGCGGCGCACGCGGCAGCGCCCACTGGCGAGCGGGAACATTCAGCGACCGGGAGCCATCCTGTTGCTCGCGCTGATGATGATCCTGATAGCCGTGTTCTCTGTGCTCCCATCCAACCCGCCAATGGCGCTCTACCTAGCGCTGGGGGCGCTGATCTACGTGGGCGTGTACACCATCTGGTTGAAGCCCCGCAGCATCACCAACATTGTGATCGGGGGCGCAGCCGGTAGTTGCGCCGTGATGACCGGCGGAGCCGCCGTCGGCGCAGCTTCCGATCCGGCGGTGATCGTGCTGGCGCTGCTCGTCTTCCTCTGGACACCCGTGCACTTCTGGGCACTGGCGATGTTCTACAGGGAGGACTACAGTCGGGTGAACGTCCCCATGCTGCCAGTTCGAGTTCCCGCGGGGCACAGTGCCGGATGGATTCTCATCCACACCCTCGGAACTGGAGTGGCGGCCCTCGCGCTCGGCTTCATCCCCTCGCTGGGCTGGCTATACCTGATCCCGGTCGGGGCGATCACGATTCACATGGTCATCCAGAGTGTGAAGTTGCTCGGCAAACCGGATCGTGAACGGGCTATCAGGTTGTTCATTACCTCAAACATCTTTCTGGCGCTGGTACTGCTGGCTACCATGCTGGCGTCAGCCGCTCATCAGATACTCTTCTCATAGGAGGAGACATGGAAGCGACATACGATGACAAACAAGAACGCTCACTGGCGTTCCTGTTCCTTATCATTGCCTTTGTGGCCCTCTCCATCGGAGGATTGATCGGTCTGTTCCAGGCACTGGAACACGCCCAGATTGATTTCTATCCCCTGCTCCTGATAGGCAGTTACTACCAGGGATTGACGCTGCACGGCGTCCTGAACGCCCTGACGTGGACGACATTCTTCATCAGCGGCTTTCTGATGATCACCAC